>JBGPYE010000093.1:0-6445 GCA_041493095.1 Candidatus Dormibacteraceae bacterium | reverse complement strand
GCCCGCTACTTCCAGCGGATCGCCGAAATCTCACAGTCGTACGGCGGCACCGTGGAAAAGTTCGCGGGTGACGCGGCCATGGTCGTGTTCGGCGTGCCGGCCGTTCACGACGACGATGCAGAGCGTGCGGTTCGGGCGGCGCTCGAGATTCGCGACGGGGCTTCAGAGCTGGCGGTGCGCGTCGGAGTCAACACCGGAGAGGCGGTGACCGCGGCCCGCGAAGATCGCCAGTTCATGGTGAGCGGCGACTCCGTCAACGTCGCCGCGCGGCTGCAGCAGGGCGCCGAGCCGGGCGAAGTGGTCGTCGGCCCGCTGACCGAGCAGCTCACTCGAAAGGTGATCGAGTACGCACCGCACGAGCCGGTCGTGGCCCGAGGCAAGGCGACCCCGCTGGTTGCGTTTCGGGCGGTCCAGGCGCGCACCGTGGTGCCCGAGCAAGCGCGCGGTGTGGCGGGACTGCACGCGGTGCTGGTGGGCCGTGACCGCGAGCTCCGCCTTTTGCTCGACACCTTCGCACGCACCGCCGCGGATCGAAGGGCGCACCTCTTCACGCTCGTTGGCTCAGCGGGTGTCGGAAAGTCGCGCCTGGTCACTGAAGCGCTTTCGGCCCTGACAAGCTCGGGCGCCCGCGTAGTTCGAGGCCGCTGCCTTCCATACGGCAGGGGTATCACGTACTGGGCACTGATCGAAATCCTGCGCGACGACACAGGCATCACGTTGGCTGACGAGCGTGACGTGGCCGTCCAGAAACTGGATCGGTGGCTCGGCGAGCTGCTCCACGACGACCCGCAACGTCCGGCGATCAGGGCGCGATTGTCGGTGATGCTTGGATTCGAGGCGCCTGAGTCAGTGATGCCGGATACGCCGGCGGAGCGGGTCGACCGGGAGCTGGGCTGGGGAATGCGCCGCTACCTGGAAGCAGTCGCGAAAGCGGCGCCTTTGATCGTGGTAGTCGATGACCTGCAGTGGGCGGAGCCTCCGGTCGTGGCATTGATCGAGCAGCTGGTCGAACGCGCCGCCGACGCGCCCATGCTGGTGATCTGCATCGCGCGTCCGGAATTCCTGGAGCAACGTCGTGATTGGGGCGCCGGCAAACCCAACTCGACGACCATCACGCTTGACCCGCTGAGCCCACAGGACACAGGGACACTCATCTCCCGCCTGCTCGAGATCGAGGCCCTTCCCGCAGAGTTGCGCGACCAGATCATCGAACGATCAGCCGGCACGCCGCTCTTCTGCGAAGAGTTCATACAGATGCTGATCGACGAAGGGCGTCTGGTCCACGAAGGCGCCGCATGGCGAGCGGTGGGTGCGATCGAACAGATCCGGGTACCCCAAAGCATCAACGCGGTCCTGGCTGCTCGACTCGACGGGTTGGCCGATCGCGAGAAGCGCGTGCTTCAAGCAGCAAGCGTCGTCGGTCAGCGTTTCCAGCTGGCCCAGCTCGAGCAGCTCGCCGGTGGGAGCGATCTCGAGGAGACGCTTGAATCGTTGCGCCGCAAGGGATTGGTGATCGGTGGCGACGGCGCGGGCGACGAGCTTGCCTTTCGCCACCTCCTGATCCGTGATGCAGCCTACGGTTCACTGCCGAAGTCAGAGCGAGCTGCTCTCCACGATCGGTTCGGCACGGCGCTTGAGCAGCAGGCCGGCGACGCTCAGCAGCTGACGGAGATCCTCGCCCATCATGCCGAACGAGCCTTCTCGCTGTCGAGTGAGCTTGGGTTGGAAGGAGAAGCCCTTATCAGTCGGGCGCGCCGCGCCCTCGAATGGTCGATGGCGATGGGAGAACGAGCACGCACCCGACATGAAATCCGCGTTCTGGAGTCAACTCTGAACCTGGTTCGTGCAGCGGCTGCGGCCCTGCCGAATGGCGGCGGCCTCGAGACCAGGGCGAGAGTGCAATTACTCGAAACCCAGCTTCTTGTCATGAAGGCCGACTATCGTGGCGCGGCTGAGGCTGCCGCTGAGGCGGCAACGCTCGCGGAACAGGCCGGCCTCCTGCCACTGGTTGCCAAGGCACGCCTGACGCAGGCGTGGATCGTCAACTGGAGCGGCGAAGGCCCGACGGAGGATTTCGTCCGCATCGTCGAGCGGGCGGTAGAAGCGTGCCGCAGTGCGGGTGACTTGCCGGGCGAGATCGAGGCACGCCACATCGGGAGCAACGTCCTGTTTGCGATCGGCCGTCTAGATGAGTTCGTCGAGATCAACGAGCGCCTGGTCGAGCAAGCACGAGCGATCGGAGATGCCGCCCATGAAGCGGCTATCACTGTTCGCTTGGTCGCCGTCGAACACATGGGGGGAGACGTGGCTCTTGCGGCACGCCATGCGGCGGAGGCTGAGGCCCTCGCGACGCTTCATGGGTTCAGAAACGTCACCCTTCGCCTGGCCTTCGACCGTGGCGCAATGCGCATGTTCGCCGGCGATCTCGCGGAGGCCGAAGACATGTTCCGCCGGTACGGGATCGACGCTCGCGAGGCAGGGGCGGTGCAACATAATCTCAGCGCGCTTCGGTATCTGGGGTACACGCTCGCGTACGCGCGCAAGTACGCCGAGGCGGCTGGAGTGCTTGACCAGGCACTCGAGCTCAGCGAGGCGTCCGGCGAACGCTGGAATCGCAGCGAACTGCTCGCGCTTCGCGCGCGAGCTGCCCTCGAGGTCGGCGACCTCGAATCGGCGGACAGGTTCATCGAACGGGCTCTGTCCTCGCTTCGGGATCTCGACATCACCGGCATTTCCGAAGTCCGCGACCACCTCGGGGTTATCCGGGCCGCTCAGGGCCGCGAGGCCGAGGCCGAGGCGGCTCTGCGCACGAGCCTGGAGGTGGTGGCCAGCACCGGGTACAACACGGTCAAGATCAACGCCGCACTCGACTTGGCCATGTTCCTGGCCGAGCGCGGCCGGCTGGACGATGCCCGGATATTGGCCGACGAGTACTCGGAGCTGGCCGAGCAACGAGGATGGAAGGTATGGGGGCTCCAAACCTCCGAGATTCGCCGCTTGATCACCGCAGGCCAGACGGCTTAACTGCGATACTTGACAAGATGGGACGTCTAGTCTAGTTTCGTCCCGGGGTGTCCGCGACCAGGGATAGGATCCTCGGTCAGGCCCGAGGCCTGCTCGCCAAAGGAGGTAGCCCGACTGTGGCCGAGCTCGCTGCGGCGGCGGGGGTCTCGAGAGCGAGCTTCTATCGCGCCTTCGAATCGCGCGAGGCGCTGCTCGAGGCACTCGATCTCCAGCCCGAGCCTGACGCTAGCCGGCGTGTCCTCGACGCCGCGCTCAATCTGGTCGGCGCGCACGGCCTGACCGCCCTTTCGATGGACGACCTCGCGACCGAGGCAGACGTATCGCGCGCGACCCTCTACCGCCTCTTCCCCGGCAAGGCCGCGCTGTTTACGAGTCTCTTGCACGAGTACTCCCCGCTGGATGCTGTGAGCAACCTGCTCGCGACTCGGCGCAGCGAACCGCCCGAGGTCCTGATGCCCGAGATCGCGATGACGGTCTATCGCGTTTTCTACGGCGCGGGCGAGAGCCGGCTCGGCATCCTCCGTGCGCTCTTCTTCGAGATCAGCACCCTTGCCCCGGAGACCGCGGAGGCCGCTCAAGACCTGATCCGCATCATGGTCGGTGCGCTCGCCCTCTACGTCATGGAGCACATGCAGGCGGGCCGCCTGCGCCAGATGCACCCGGTTCTGGCGCTTCAGTCGTTCATCGGTCCAATCTTTTTCCACCTGCTGACCAGGCCCGTGGCCGAACGAGTGCTGGGCTTCGACATCAATGGCGAGCAGGCGGTGACGGTGCTGGCCGAAAACTGGCTGCGCGCGATGGCGCCAGTAAGGAGGGAATCGTGAGTGAATCCTTTGCCGTCGACGTCGAGAACGTCTCCAAGTCATTTGGCCTGGTCAAGGCTCTCGACGGAGTGTCTCTCCGCGTCAAGAGGGGTGAGATCTACGGCCTGCTTGGGCCGAACGGCGCGGGCAAGACGACGCTCATCCGCGCGCTGGTCGGTCTCATCGAGACGCACGCCGGGACTGTGACGGTACTCGGCCAGCGCATGCCGAACGTCGGCGTGCTGCACCACGTTGGTTACATGACACAGCAGGCCGCGCTGTATCCAGGCCTCTCGGTGGAGGAGAACGTGCGGTTCTTCGGTGCGATCAATGGCGCCGAGAGTGGAGTCAAGGAAGCGCTCGAGCTGGTCGAGCTCTACGACCGGCGCCAATCGGTGGTTGCAACTCTGAGCGGAGGCATGCGGCAGCGCTGCTCGTTGGCCTGCGCCCTGGTGCACAAACCTCAGCTCCTCCTGCTCGACGAGCCCACCGTCGGAGTCGATCCGCAGCTCCGCGTCCAGTTCTGGGAGGAGTTCAGGCGGATGGCCGCCGAGGGTACGACGATCATCGTCTCGAGCCACGTCATGGACGAGGCCGAGCGGTGCCAGCGGCTCGGCCTGATCCAGTTCGGCAGGCTGCTCGCGGAAGGCACGCCTGCCGAGATTCGAACGCTGGGCGGCTCGCAGAATCTCGAGACTGCGTTTCTCACCATCGCGGGGGTGAAGGCATCATGAGCGGGCAGAGGGTCGCCGCCATCACGAGGAGGCTGCTGCAGCAGTTCCGCCGCGACCACCGCACGCTGGCGCTACTGTTCGTCGCGCCGATCGTGATCCTCGGCCTTCTCGGTTATCTCATCCGCGGTTCGGCCTCCGCTCCGGAGGTCGGTGTCGCCAATGAGGACCAGGGGCCGCTCGGCGCAACGGTCGCCGCAGCCCTCGACGGCTCGACCCTGATCAAGACGACCAGCGTCGCCGCTGCTGACGGTGACGCGCGGCTCAAGGACGGATCGCTCGTCGCGTACATCGTCTTTCCCGCGGACTTCAGCCGGCAGGCCCAGGCCGGCACCATCGCGCCAGAGGTCCACCTCGAGGGCTCGCAGCCGGGGACGGCCGGTCCCGTGCTCCAGGCTCTGCAGCAAGCGCTGATCTCGGCGGTCGCGCAGGCGCCGGGCCAGACGGTCCGCGTCCAGCCCCACGTCATTTATCTATACGGCGGGCCCGGCTTCGACACGCTCGATTACTTCGGCGCCGCGTTCATCGGCCTCGTGGTGTTCTTCCTCGTCTTCGTGGTGACCATCGTCTCGTTCCTCAACGAGCGATCGCAAGGCACGCTCGAACGGTTGATGGCGAGCCCTCTCAGGCGAGGCGAGATCGTGCTCGGCTACATGCTCGGGTTCACGGTGCTGGCGCTGATCCAGTCGGTCGAGGTGCTCATCTTCTCGCTGGCCGTGCTCAAAGTTCACAACAGCGGCAACGTCGCTCTGATCTTCGGCATCGAGGCTCTGATGGCGATCGGGGCCGTCAATCTAGGCATCTTCCTCAGCATGTTCGCGCGCACGGAGTTCCAGGCGGTGCAGTTCATCCCACTGGTAATCGTCCCGCAGCTGCTGCTCTCGGGCATCCTCTTCCCGGTCTCGGCCGAGCCGAAGCCACTGCAGGTGCTTTCCAACGTCCTGCCGCTCACGTATGCGGTCAACGGCCTGCGCGACGTGATGATCAAAGGAGGCGATTTGACGTGGGGCTCGCTGCAACTCGACGCTGGGGTCGTGCTGGGTTTCGTGATCCTGGTCCTGCTGGCAGCCGTCGCAACCCTGCGCAGGCGCATCGCGTAACCGCGCAACCACGGGGACGGCCCCCACCCCAACCCTCCCCCTGCGGAGGAGGGGGCTTCTTCTACGCTGGAAGCATGTTGCTCGCGTGTTCGCGCCGCTGCGGCGGCCGGCTGTTCCGCGCTTTGTTCGCCGAAGTCGAGCTCGACGCAAGCGGTAACTACCAGGACCATCGCGTCGCGCAGCCTGGCTACGTGTGCCTCAACTGCGGCGCGCCTGCATTCGACCTCAGCGAAGTGCAGGCCGACATCGCGGCCGAAGCCGAGGCCGAGGCCGTCGAGACCCCGACTGACATCCTGTGCCCTGTATGCGAGACCCTGGTCCAGGTGGGCGGCGACATGGAGTGTCCGAACTGCGGCGCTCCCCTGGAAGTCGGCTAAGTTAGAGCCGCATTTCCGACAAGGATGCTCAGCATCCAGGTCACTGCGGCAGCGTCACGGTTGTGTATGGCCATCCGAAGCGCCCGCACCGCGCGTGGTGTGTCGAGGTCGTCGGCCAGCGCGGCGTTGAACTCCTTGATCAGCGCGGGCGAAGCCTCCCCTGTCTCGTGCTTCAGCACCGCGCGAGCGCGCTCGATGAGGCGTGCTGCCCGCAGTAGGCCCGGCCAGTTGAAATCCCAATCCTTGCCATAGCGGTGCGAGACGAGGTAAAGACGCACCGCTGCGGCCGGGGCACGCTGCAAGGCCTGGCTCACTTTGACCAGGTTGCCGAGCGACTTGCTCATCTTCCGGCCTTCATACCGAACCATCCCGGTGTGCATCCACGCTCGTGCAAACGGGGCCTTTCGAGT
>JBGPYE010000083.1:0-6712 GCA_041493095.1 Candidatus Dormibacteraceae bacterium | reverse complement strand
CGAAACCTACCTGAGAAGATCAAAACCAAGGGGGGCCACCACCCTCGAGCTCGCATCCATGCGACGTGGTCGCCGATCGGGCAGAAGATGCGTCGCACGGCGACGGTCCGTGGCCTCGGCGCGGTTCTAGCTGTCTTGCTCGTAATCGGCTTCGCCGCTGACGCGTACGCGCAGTCCTTCTTCGACAGCCTGCCCTCGATCCATGGCCTCGACAGCGCCGCCTTCGCAGGCGACACGATCATCACCGATCGCAACGGCGTTCTCCTGGCGGACGTCGGCAACCATGGCGACCACCGCCTGGCCGTGAAGCTCAAGGATGTAGCTCCGATCATGGTCCAGGCCACCGTCGCGATCGAGGACAAAGGTTTTTACACTAACCCCGGGTTTGACCTCGGGGGCATCATCCGTGCGGTCTACGACAACCTGAAAGCCGGCCACATCGTCGGCGGGGGCAGCACCATCACGCAGCAGCTCGCCAAGCAGCAGTTCCTGACCCCGGAGCAGACCGTCAGCCGCAAGGTCAAGGAGCTGGCGCTCGCGTACGAGCTCGCTCAGACGTACAGCAAAGACCAGATCATGGAGCTTTACCTCAACAAGAGCTTCTACGGCTCGCAGTCATACGGGGTCGAGGCCGCCGCATCGAGCTACTTCCACATCCCAGCCTCCAAGCTGGACCTCGCCCAGGCGTCCGTGATCGCCGGCTTGCCACAGGCACCCACCGAGTGGAACCCGGTGCTGCATCCCGACGCCGCCAAGCTGCGCCAGACCGAGGTGCTGCAGGCGATGGTGCGCTCGAACTTCATCTCGCAGGAGGACATGGACAAGGCACTGGCCGAAAAGCTCGTCTACCAGGCGCCGGTCAACAGCTTCCTCGCGCCCCACTTCGTCGACTACGTGCTGGCCGAGCTCCGCCAGCTTGGCTACCAGCCAGGTGTCCAGCAGCTGAACGTGAAGACGACGCTCGACTGGGGCAAGCAGCAGATCGGCCAGTCGATAGTGGAGAGCAACCTGGCGGCGAACTTGTGGCGCGACCGCAAAGGTCAGCTGTCCTCAGGTCTTATCGCTGAGGACCCGAAGACTGGCGAGATCCTCGTCATGGTCGGATCGCCGAACTACAACGTCAACGGCGGCCAGATCAACTACACGACCATCCCGCGCAACATGGGCTCGTCGATGAAGCCGTACACCTATGGCGCGGTGATCAACGCGCGCGCGGCGACCGTCGACACACCTGTGTACGACGGTCCAAGCCCTCTCGTGTACAAGGACGCGTACAGCACCACGAACATCCTCAACTACGACGGCAAGACCCACGGCGTGCTGCCGCTGAAGAAGGCGATGGGCAACTCGCTGAACATCGCGGCGGTAAAAGTTGAGCTTTCGATTGGCGTGCCCGCCGTCCTCTCCTACATGCGGAACATCGGGGTCAATCCGAGGATCCCAGTACCGAACGCCAACGGCCAGTACAAGATCGGCAACCTGGACGAGTACGGCCCGTCACTCACTCTCGGTGGTTACCCGATCACGCTGCTCGAGCATGTCGGCGGCATCGCGACCTACGCGGACATGGGCATCTACCACACGCCGGAAGCCATCCTGTCGGTGACGGATTCGCACGGAACGCCGCTTTACACGACCCATGAGAACCAGCGAGCTCGGCTCGCGCTCGACCCGTCGGTCGCTTTCATCATGGCCCAGATCATGGCCGACGACCAGAACCGATGCTTGATCTTCGGCTGCAACAGCGCGCTTCACTGGACCGACCGCACCGTCGCGGCCAAGACGGGCACCACCGACAACTTCAAGGACGCCGTGACGATCGCCTTCACCCCTGACCTGGCGGTCGCGCTGTGGGTCGGTGACATCCTCAGCAACCAGTACACAATGGTGAACGGATCCGACGGTATTTTCGTCGCCTCGCCCGCCATCCATTCGTTTGTCTCCCAGGCACTTGCTGGAGTCCCCGGCAACCGCTGGTACACACCGCCTCCCGGAGTGGTCGCCGGCGCGAACAACAGCTGGTTCCTGAGCGACACCCGAAGCGTCGCCAAGCTGCCCGGCGACAACCCGCCGAGCCCGACGCCCGCGCCGGTCGACTACCAGATTCCGCCTGACCCAGGCACAGGCCCGGTGCTGGCGAGTCCATCGCCAAGTCCGAGTCCAGTGGTTGACCAATATGGCTGTGTGTTTCCGCTGGTGGGGCCCAAACCCTGTCACTAGGCCTGATCAACTAAGCACGACCCCCGCGTCCGTAGACTTGCGATGATGCCTACCGCTCTCTCCGTTGTGACGGAGCAACTACCCAAGAGCCAGGTGGGCATGACCATCGAGGTCCCGACCGAGCTCGTCGACGCGACTTACGAGCGCGTGCTAAACCGGCTCGTGTCGCGGGCCAGGATCGAGGGCTTCCGTCCCGGCCGCGCCCCGCGAGCTCTGGTCGAGGCGCGATTGGGACCTGCGGTGGTGCGCGAAGAGGTCGTTGAAGCGATGGTCCCGGAGGTGATGCGCCAGGCCCTCCAGGAGAAGGCGATCGATCCCATCGACAGCCCGGACGTGGAGATCCTCGAGCTGGAGCGCGGCCGTCCCGCGAGGCTGAAGGCGACGATCAGCGTCATGCCCGAGGTGACGCTCGCCGACGTCACGACTCTTCAGCCGGACCTTCACGGTCACGACGTGACCGAAGAGATGCTGGAGCGCCGCCTCGAAGACGTGCGCCAGCCGATGGCGGAAATCACGCCGGTCGAGCGCGAGGCGAGGCTGGGCGACATCGCGATCATCGACGTCGAGGTCGATGTGGACGGCGAGGTGATCGAATCGGAAACGCAAAAGGCGATGGAAGCCGAGCTGAAAGAAGGGGTCCTTCTTCCCGAGCTCCTGGCCGTCTTGCCTGGAACTTTCGCGGACGAGACTCGAGAGGCGAAAGTCACTTTCCCTGAGACGTACTCGGATCCAAAGCTCGCCGGCAAGAACGCGACGGTCCAGGTGACCCTGCGCGGGGTCAAGGAAAAAATCCTCCCGCCGCTTGATGACGCTTTGGCCAAGATCCTCAGCAGCGGCGCGCACGAGACAGTCGAGTCATACCGCGAGTCGGTCCGCAAAGAGCTCGAGGAGTCGGTCCGGGCGATGGAGAAGCTCGAGCGCGAGCAGGAAGTCGTCCGGGCGTTGGTCGAGGCGTCATCGGTCGAGGTGCCCCAGGCCCTGGTCGACCGCGAGCTGACCAGCCAGCTGGAGTCCATGGAACGCACCCTGAACCGGCAGGGACTGAAGCTCCAGCGCTACTTCGAGTACCTGGGCAAGACGCTTGACGACTGGATGGCCGAAGCGAGGCCGGATGCCGAGGCGCGGCTGAAAATCGACCTGGTGCTCGCGGAGTTCGCCAAGCGCGAGAACCTCGAGCCGTCCGACGAGGATGTGATCAAGTTCCTCGAGGAGCAGGCGACCCAGGACGATGAGCTAAAGGGGCAGGTGGCCGAGCTCAAGAAGAGCCCGAGCGCGCGGAGCTACTTCGCCAGCCGGCTTCGCCGGGCAAGAGTCCTGGATCGGCTACTCGAGATATCTGGCGCAAGGACTTGACGGAACCCGAGGACGCCCTGTCTAGAATGACGTTGTGCGGGATATGAGAGAGATAGAGCAGCCGGCGGGCTACCTGGTACCCATGGTGGTCGAGAACACGGGCCGCGGAGAGCGCGCCTTCGACATCTACTCGAGGCTCTTGAAAGAGCGCATCGTCTTCATCGGCACGCCGATCGACGACCAGGTCGCAAACCTCGTTGTGGCGCAGCTGCTGTTCTTGCAGTCGGAG
The DNA here is from genome assembly GCA_041493095.1 of Candidatus Dormibacteraceae bacterium. Classification (GTDB taxonomy): domain Bacteria; phylum Chloroflexota; class Dormibacteria; order Dormibacterales; family Dormibacteraceae; genus Palsa-870. Next base: position 2,910 of record JBGPYE010000083.1, on the reverse strand, counting down.
GACCCTGACAAGGAAATCGCCCTCTACATCAACAGCCCTGGCGGCCAGGTGACGGCCGGGCTCGCCATCTACGACACCATGCAGTACATCCGCCCGCCGGTCTCGACGATCTGCATCGGCATGGCGTACTCGATGGCCGCGGTGCTGCTCGCGGGTGGCGCGCATGGACAGCGGTACGCGCTGCCTCACGCGAACATCCTCATCCACCAGCCCTGGGGCGGCATGCAGGGGCAGGCCACCGACATCCAGATCCACGCCAAGGAAATCCTCCGCACGCGCGAACAGCTCAACCAGATCCTGGCGCACCACACCCACCAGAAGATCGAGAAGGTGACGCTCGACACCGAGCGCGACTACTTCCTGACCTCGGAGGCTGCGAAGGAGTACGGGCTGATCGACGACATCATCCTCAGCCCGCCCAAGCCGGGCGACAAAGACGCAGCCAAGGACAAAGCAAGCGAGAAGGAAAAGGAGAAAGTCGCAGCCGGATGATCTTCCGACGCAAGAGCAAGGGCGGCGAGGTCAAGAGGCACCGGCCGAAGTGCTCTTTTTGTGGGAAGCTCCAGGGCGAACGCGGAGTCAGGCTCATCGCCGGCTCAGGCGTTTTCATCTGCAGTGAGTGCATCAGCCTTGCCAACGAGATTCTGTGGGGCCATAATCCCCCGGCGCCAGCATCTTCGTAATGGATACGACTAGGGACCTATGAACGAACGAGAAGACCGCCGCCGCTACACGCGCTGCTCTTTCTGCGGAAAGGGCCAGGACCAGGTACGCAAGCTGGTCGCCGGCCCGGGCGTCTTCATCTGCGACCAGTGCATCGATCTCTGCCAGGAGGTCCTCGAGGACGACAACCGTTCGGCCGGCACTAAGAAGCAGAAGACCGGCTTCATCCCAAACCCCAAGACGATCTGCGCCGCGCTTGATCAGTACGTGATCGGGCAGGACCGCGCCAAGAAGGTCCTCTCGGTGCAGGTGTACAACCACTACAAGCGAATCTCAGCCTCGAAGTCCGTCGGCGACGTCGAGCTCACCAAGTCGAACGTGCTGCTCGTTGGACCCACCGGCTGCGGCAAGACCTACCTCGCGCAGACGCTGGCGAAGATCCTCGACGTTCCGTTTGCGATCGCGGACGCGACCAGCCTCACCGAAGCCGGGTACGTGGGCGAGGACGTGGAGAACATCCTCCTCCGCCTCATCCAGGCCGCCGACTTCGACATCAGCCGCGCGGAGCGGGGAATCATCTACATCGACGAGATCGACAAGATCGCACGCAAGTCGGACAACCCGTCGATCACCCGCGACGTGAGTGGCGAGGGTGTCCAGCAGGCGCTGCTCAAGATCCTCGAGGGCACGGTGGCCAACGTTCCGCCGCAGGGCGGGCGCAAGCACCCACACCAGGATTTCATCCAGATCAACACGACCAATATCCTGTTCGTCTGCGGTGGGGCTTTCGACGGGCTGGAGAAGGTTGTCGAGCAGCGCATCGGCCGGCGCGCAATCGGTTTCGGGGCGCCGCACAACAAGATCGAGCGCAAGGCGGTTTCGGAGACGCTGAAGCAGTTGCAGCCACAGGATCTTTTGAAGTACGGGTTCATCCCCGAGTTCATCGGCCGCCTGCCGATCATCGTGACTCTGCACCACCTCGACCAGCAGGACATCGTCCGCATCCTCACCGAGCCGAAGAACGCGCTCGTCAAGCAGTACCAGAAGTTCTTTTCGCTCGACAACGTCGAGCTGGTGTTCCAGAAGGGATCGCTCGATGCGATCGCGGAGCTGGCTCTTCTTCGAGGCACAGGTGCGCGCGCTTTGAAGTCGATCATCGAAGAGGCGCTGCTCAACTCGATGTTCGAGATCCCATCGCGACCCGACATCAAGCGCTGCCTGATCTCCGAGCGCTCGATTCGCGAGGCGCTCGAGCCGGAGTTTGAGCTCGGCGAGGAAGGCGAGAGCCCGGCTCGGCTGGTTGGGGAGTCGGCCTAGCTCCAAACCCGGGCGGCGCGGCGGGATGCGACCATCTGTGCCCTAACGGCGCTGTCCATCGCTCCGGATGCGACCATTCGTGCCCGAATGGCGGAATCCCGGAGTGGCAAGGCTGTGGCGTACTTCCATCGCGACTGTTTCGGGAGTCCCGTACACATCCGCTGCTGTGAAGCGGAGCAGGCGAATGCCGGCGCCTACGAGGCCATTTTGGCGGCGGTTGTCCTCAGCCAGGCGATCACGGTGATTGCCGCCGTCGTATTCGATCGCCAATTGCTGAAGCCGATAAAGCAGGTCTGGACGGCCTAAGAAGCGGCCTTGATCGTCATGGATGGGAACTTGTACCTCCGGCCGCGGGAGTCCGGCGAGCTCTAGGAGCATCCGTAGACGGGACTCCATCGCGGACTCGGCTTTCGGCTCAGCGAGGTCAACGACCCGCCGAAGCCGAGCGATGCCCTTGGCTCCTGGATGCTCCGCGACATATGTGTGCAGTTCGGCGATGGTGACCAGGCCGGCATGAAGGAACAGGTCCGCAGCAACGACTCCTTCTGTCAATGGATCTCTGCCTCCGAGGTCCACTGCAGTACGGAGTGGTGATGTGGTGGGTAGACCACGTCGCAGCACGATGTCTTCGTCGGCGAGGACGGCGCGGCGAACGGATGCGCCCGCACGGCGGCCGCTTCCAAATGGCTCTGGGATAGTGACCTCGACCGGATCGCAGGGCGCTACGTCCAGCCCATGAAGCCACGCTGCGGTGGGGCCGGAGAAGGCAGCGCCGGCGGGCAAACGCATGGCGACAGCGGTGAGCATCAGGTGCGGGCTTTCCTTCAAACCCACCCAGCGATAGAGACCTGAGCCCAACCGGCGGTAGCCGGCTCCCCGCAATTGGCCGCGAGTGATACCCACGCCGCTAGCTTCTGCAGACGTGAACGG
>JBGPYE010000182.1:0-4462 GCA_041493095.1 Candidatus Dormibacteraceae bacterium | reverse complement strand
TGCCAGCCGGCCGCCGATGACGTAGCCGGCGGAAAGGTAGACCAGGACCAGCCCGATCAGGACGCCCCACACGTAAAGGCTCGTGCCGAAGTAAGGCGCTAGTAGTCGCGAGGCGCCGAACTCGACGCCGAGCGAGGCCATGCCGGACACGAAGACAAGCGGCAGCAGGATCCGGCGGGACCGCGAGGACGTCAAAGCGTCGTAGAGATTAGCTACTACGGGTTACTGACCCAGGGGTTGTTCGGCCGCCCACTTGCGAGTCCGCTCGTCCATCGGCACGGGCAGCTGGACCTTGACCTCCGCGTAGAGGTCGCCCGGAGGCCCGCCCTTCGGATCGGGCAGCCCCAGGCCGCGAAGCCGGATCTTCGTGCCATTCTGTGTCTCAGGCGGAACCTTGAACTGGACCTGCCCGCCTTTCAGCGAGGGAGCCGCGACCTCTCCACCTTGGAGTGCGACGTGCAGCGGAACCGGGACCGTCACGCGAAGGTCCTTGCCCTCTCGGGTGAACACCGGATCCGGCGCGATCTGCACCCTGGCCCTCAGGCCGGGGACTCGCAGGACCGTGCCTTCCTTGACGCCCGCCGGCACTTTGACCTCGACGCGCCGGCCGCCGGGCAGCTCGACCGTGCGGCTGGTGCCGCGATAGATCTCAGGGAGGCTGACTGTGATCGGGGCCTCAACATCGACCTGCTGCTGCCTCGCGCGCCCCCGATTGGACCCGAAGAGCGACCCGAAAATGTCGCCGAAGCCTCCTTCGTCGCCGAACAGGTCCTCCATCTCCCCAGGCGTCACCGTGCGGTACTGAACGCTCGGCCCGGCATCCGGGCGGAATCCGCCCGCGCCGCCACGAGCGCCCGTCTGGGTAACCCCTGCCGCCTGCGCGGCCGCCCAATCAGGACCGAACTGGTCGTAGAGCTTCCGCTTCTTGGGGTCGTGCAGCACGTCGTGCGCCTCTGAGACTTCCTTGAAGCGCGCCTCGGCCTGCTTGTCGCCCGCGTTCAGGTCGGGGTGATGCTTGCGCGCGAGCTTTCGGAAGGCAGTCGAGATCTCCTTCTGGCTCGCCGTCCGAGGCACTCCCAACACCTCGTAGTAGTCCTTGACTTTTGGCATGAGCTAACTACTTACCCGCTTCAGGAGGCTGACGAATCCCGGACGTGGGCGGTATCCGAGCTTCTCGTTGATGTGAAGCATCGGAGCGTTCTCCGAGTCGTTGTCGGTGTAGACGAACGGCACGCCGCGCTCAGCTGCCTGCGCCAGAGACTGCAGCTTGACCGCGCGAGCAAGACCGCGGCCGCGGTACTCGCGATCGCAGCATGTGTAGCCCGTCCAGGCGTTGCCGCGACCAGGCGGAATCCGAAGATAGGACATCGCGACCGGTCGGTCCCCCGCGAGTGCGATCCACCAGACGTCGTGGGGACGGTCAGGTGCGCCGGCGCGTCGCGTGAAATCTTCGACCGGCTCAGGCAGGATCGGAAATGTGGTCGGTATGTCCATCCTTGTCTTTCCATCGAGCGCATGGAGCTTGCTCATTGCCTGCGGATCTTGCCAGCCGGCCACCGTCAAGAGCTCGATGCCCAATTTCGACGCCTCGCTGCGGGCTTCGCGGGCATCGCGAACGAGCTGTTCGCCTTGTTGGTTGAGATCCAGTTCCCAGACTTTCTCCAGCCGGTCACGTTCGAAGCCGGTCCGTTCGAGCGCTTCGATCATTTCCGGTTCATCCTCGCCGGCGTAGGCCTCCAACTTCAGCGAGCCGGTCGCCTCGGCCTCGCCCGCCACCCACCTCCAAAGGAACGTGAGGAGGTCGACGTCGAGGTGGGCTCGGTCGAGCGCAACTTCGACCTGGCAGTGGCGTTCGGGGTCTTGGTCGGGCGGTCCGTGCATCCAGCCGAGGTAGGCAACCGGACGGCCGTCCACCTCTGCGATGTATCTGCCCACCGCCCAGCCGCGCCGAGTCCGCTCCCAGCGATAGCGAGTGACGATCGGGTCCTGCGCGTGAAGGGGGTATGAGGCTGTCATCAAGTCCGCGGCGAGCGGCGCATCGTCGAGAGTGGCCGCGCGCAAAACGGGATCGCTCACCAGCCAGACTCTATAGAGGTATGACCGACGGCACGATCCCGTTGGGTCCGACCTCGAGGATGCCCACCGAGGGCGATTCGAAACGCCGCAAGTAACGCGCCGCCTGCAGCCAGCACCATTCAAACCAGCCGGGATGTTGCGTGAGCCGCCGGCGCACGGTGGCCGGGTTCCATTGGTGCACGCCGCCGGGATTGAAAAGCAGCACCCCGTCGATGGTGTCCGCGAGCGGCCGATGGGTGTGGCCGAACACGATAGCGTCGGCGTCTGGGAACCGGCGCCGCAGGTCGCGCGCCAGGCCGCTATGAGGCCTGAAGTATCCGAGGCTCAACGTCCACAGCAGCGTGTTCGGCTCCTCGATCCAGCGGCTCCGATGGCCATGAACGATGACGATGCGTTTGCCTTCGATCTCGATCTCGCGTGACATCGGAAGGTCCAGCGTGGCGTCGTGGTCTCCTCGCACCGCCTCGACGCGGGCGATGCGGAGCAGGGCGTCCAGCGTCTCTTTTCCATTGATGTCGCCGGCGTGAACGATCAGATCCACCCCCTGGAGGACCTCGAGGACGCGCGCGGGAAGCTGATCTACGAACTCAGGAGAGTGCGTGTCCGCGACGACACCGAGGCGCTTGGTCACGCCGAACAGCTTAGCTGCAGCCTCGACCTTGATATTCTTACGCTCGGACTTGACAAATTGGCAAGTCAGGGTTTCTAATTTGACTCATGAACGACCTACGGCGTGAAATCTTGACCCAGGTTGCTACCGGCACGATCACGGCGGAGGAGGGCGCCGCCAGGCTCGACTCGCTCGAGGCCCCCACGCCCCCCGCCCCGGCATCCGCTCCCGTGGCCTCAGCGGTTACAGGGCGCCATGTGAAGGTGGTCTCTCAGCTCGGGAGCGCCGACATCGTCGGCGATCCAAGCGTTGCGTTCGCTGTCGCCGACGGGCCGCACCGGGCGCGCCAGGAAGGCGACACGATGGTCATCGAGCACCAGCCGCTGGACGAGGACGAGAGCTTCGCGTTCGGTCCGGGCGGATCGCGCCACCGGATCCTGATCAATGGCGCCACGATTCAGCGCCGCAAGCTGACGGTGCGCATGAACCCCGACCTCGCCCTGACCGCCGATGTGCAGGCGGGCAACGTTCGCGTGGACGGGGTGCACGGACCGATTACCAGTGAGGTGCAGGCGGGCAACTTCAAGGTCTCCGACTTCCGCGGAACGCTCGACATGGTCGTCCAGGCGGGAAACGTCGAAGCCAGCGGCCGGCTCGACCACGGGGCAAGCAAGGTGCGATGCGAGATGGGCTCAGTGAAGATCAATCTCCAGAAGGGTTCGAGCGTCCGCATCAGCGCCCACACGACGCTGGGCAAGGTCGCCATCGAAGGCGAGCGTGCCGAGCTGGCCGGCGCGGGCCGGTCAGGTCGCGCCGTGACCATCGGGTCGGGCGCAGCGACGCTCGACATCGAATGCACGATGGGCAGCGTCAAGGTCTCGGCGGACTGATGGCCCGGGACCGCAATCGCCGCCCACCTCTCAACTGCCCTGTCTGCAACGAGCGTCTTGCGCTCACAAGGTTGAGCTGCCCGGCATGCGACACGGAGCTCTCGGGCGCCTTCGCCACGTGCGAGTTCTGCGTACTGTCCAAGGAGGACCGTGACGTGCTGCGGGTGTTCCTCGCGTCGCGCGGGAACATGAAGGAGCTCGAGCGGCACCTGGGTGTCAGCTATCCGACAGCGCGGGCTCGGTTCGACACCCTGCTCGCGAAGATCGGCATCGACCGCCCCTCCGCCCCGCCCGCACCCAACCGGGTTGAGCTGATGGAGCAGGTGGCACGCGGCGAGATAGATATCGATGAGGCACTCCGCCGGCTGGACACCAACTAGGAGGTCTGCGAAATGAACCCCATGGAAAAAGCCGACCACGCGCCCGAGGAGTTCGCCCGCTACCTCGCCGAACAGCGCACGCGGATGCAAGAAGCCGACGCCTTGGTCTACTACGCGCACTCGCGCACAGGCCGCCTGGCTCGCTTCCTGCAGCGCATGGCCGACCGCGTCGATCCGACCGGCGAGGCCCGCCGGACTCTGCGCTAAGCGTGAGCGCCAAGGGTATGAGGGAGCTGGTCTCATCCCCGGCTGTGGCCACTCCACGGCCGCGCCCGTGGACGGTGTTCTCATCGGGGTCGTTTCGCAAGCTCTGGGTGGGGACGACCCTCTCCCTGTTCGGCGATTTCTTCAGCTACATCGCCATGGCATGGTTGGTCCTTCAGCTGACCGGTTCCAGCCTGGCACTGGGCAGCGTCCTCGTGGCGCAAGCCCTTCCCAGGGCGGTGCTCATGGTCGTCGGTGGCGCGCTCGCCGATCGCATGTCTCCTCGCCTGACCATGCTCGGG
>JBGPYE010000201.1:0-4143 GCA_041493095.1 Candidatus Dormibacteraceae bacterium | reverse complement strand
CGGCGCGAACGACGCGCAGAAAACCATGGCGGCGATCACACTCGCCTTGATCGCCGCGGGCGATCTGACCACATTCCAGGTGCCCCTGTGGGTCGTGGTTCTTTCCGCGGTGACGATTGCGTTCGGTACGTATGCAGGCGGCTGGCGCATCATCCGGACGCTGGGCTGGAGCATCATCAAGCTCGAGCCTGTAACGGGCTTGGCCGCTCAGTTCACAGGTGCGACCGTAATCCAGGCCGCGACGCTGGTTGGTTTGCCTGTGAGCACGACCCACGTCGTCACCGGTTCGGTGATGGGAGTCGGCGCCATCCGCAAGCTCTCTGCAGTGAGCTGGGGGCTGGGCGCCAACATCGCGCTCGCGTGGCTCGTCACGATTCCAGCCGCGGCAGTCATCGCGTGGGTCGCCTACGCCATCCTCCACACGGCGGGCCTGCGAGGCTAAAGAAAATCGAAATAGCTATTGGAGATTGACCGCCGCGTGATTAAACTCACATGACCTCGTAGCATCAAGGCCAGTCAGAGGGGACGGCGTCAACTCAAACGTTTCACCCTACGAAGGAGCAATGGTGGCAACAAAGATTCTGGAAGTGGCCGACGTGAGTGTGATCCGGGCCGCGGGCGGCGTCGTCTGCCGCAGCAATAAATCCGGCGACACTGAGATCGCCGTCATCCATCGGCCGGCCTATGACGATTGGACGTTACCCAAGGGCAAGGTCGAGCCGGATGAAAGCGCCGAAGACTGCGCGCTGCGCGAGGTCCGCGAGGAAACGGGACTGAAGTGCGAGCTGAAGCGTCCAGTGGGCTGCACGGCTTACGTCGACCGCCGTGGGCGAGACAAGGTCGCGTGCTACTGGGTGATGGAAGTGAAGGGTGGCCGGTTCCGGCCGGGGATCGAGGTCGACAAGCTGCTCTGGCTTTCGATCGAGGACGCGATCAAGCGCCTGACGTACGGGCGGGACAAGACTCTTCTCGTCCAGCAGGACCTGCCCTGATCTGACCCTTCGGTAAGCTGGGCGCATGCAAACGGTCGCCGCCGCGGACCGGCTGGTGATTGCGGGCGTCGAGCTTCGGTCCCGGCTGTTCCTCGGCACGGGCAAGTACCCGACCGACGAGTCCATGCTCGCCGCCCTCGAGGCATCGGGCTGCGAGCTGGTCACAGTGGCGCTCCGCAGGCTGGACCTCGATCACCCGAGCAAGAAGACCATCCTCGACCTGATCGACTGGAAACGCTATCGCATCCTGCCGAACACTGCCGGATGTCGCACAGCGGAGGAGGCGATCCGCATCGCGCGCCTGGCCCGCACGATGGGACTGTCCGACTGGGTCAAGCTCGAGGTCATCCCCGACCCGCGCTATCTCTTCCCGGATCCCGAAGAGACGCTGAAGGCGGCGCGAGTGCTGGTCGATGAGGGGTTCAAGGTCCTGCCGTACATCAACGCCGACCCCGTGCTGGCGAAAAAGCTCGAAGAGATCGGCACCGTGACCGTGATGCCGCTCGGTTCACCGATCGGTTCGGGACAGGGCCTGCAGACGCTGCAGCAGATTCGCATCATCATCGAAGAGGCTCGCGTACCGGTCGTCGTCGATGCGGGAATCGGAGCGCCCTCGGACGCAGCGCTCGCGATGGAGCTCGGCGCGGACGCCGTGCTGGTCAACACCGCTGTCGCCCTGGCCAAGGACCCTGCGCTGATGGCCGAGGCGATCAAAGAGGGCGTCGAGGCCGGGCGCAAGGCATACACGGCGGGACGCATCCCGAAGCGTGGCGAGGCCAGCGCAAGCTCGCCGTCCGAGGGCATCTCGCGCCCGTCCTAAGACTTCCCGTTGCGATGGCGGTCGTCTCCAGCGCAAGCGCGGGGGTGCGGGCAGCGCAAAGAGCAACGGTCATTCAGCTGCGCGCTCCGGGCATCACCACCGCCGCCCTTGAGAAGGAGGCCCGCGAGCTGATCGCCACCGTCTCGGTGCCGGTCCTGGTCAGCTCGAGGTGCGATGTCGCGGTGGCCTGCGGCGCTGCCGGGGTCAACCTTCCCGAACGCGACATCTCAGTCGCCGATGCGCGGGCCTTGCTGGACGACCGTCTGGTCGGGCGCTCCGTCCACTCGATCGAGAGCGCGCTGCAAGCTGAGGCGCAGGACGCCGACTACGTGATCTTCGGTCCCGTCTGGGAAAGCGCCAGCCATCCGGATCTGGCGCCCGCAGGGATATCGGCGCTCCAGGCTGTGGCGCGCTCAGTGGGAATCCCGGTCCTCGCGATCGGCGGCGTCACCGAGGACCGTATCGAGCTGTGCCTCGCCGCCGGCGCCGCTGGCTACGCAGCGATCGGGGTGTTCAAATGATCACGCTGCACGTCAACGGCAAGAACGTCGAGCTCGAGCGGGCAACACCGCTACTGGCTTACATCGAGAAGCTGGGCGTCGATCCACGCGCTGTCGCCGTCGAACACAACGGAACCGTCCTCGAACGAGCCGCCTACGAGTCCATCACCCTCAACGACGGCGACACCGTGGAGATCGTGCGCATGGTCGGAGGCGGACGAGATGTATTCGGCGCCTGAGCCGGCACTCGCTACTTTGGAGGGCCCTGCATAGCTGCCGGAGCCGGCACACGCGCCATATCCCGGGCCTCTGATCAGCGCAGGGCCAACCGTTCTTTGATCGCTGCCTCGGCTTCGGCCCTTTCGTCCCATGGCTCCGAGCCAGAAGCCATCCTCATGGTGCGCTCGTGCCCCTTGCCCGCCAGCAGCACGCAGTCGCCGGGTCGCGCGAGCTCGATCGCGCGGCGGATCGCAGCGCGCCGGTCGATGACTATTTCGTAGTCCAGCCCAGGCGCCTTGCCTTCGACTCCCTCCTGCACGTCGCGCGCGATCTCCACCGGGTCCTGTTGAAGCGGGTCGTCGGTGGTGATGATGAAAAAATCGGCGAACTCCGCCGCGGCGCGGCCCATGCCCGGACGGTCGTGGTCTGAGCGCGCGGTCGAACCGAACACGACGATGAGGCGACCGGGGGTGAAGGGCCGAAGCTCGGCCAGCGCGCTGGCGAGGGCGCCTGCCGAATGCGCGAAGTCGATGAACACCCGAAAGTCCTGACCAAGGTCGACCGGCTCGAGCCTGCCGCGGACGCCTTCGAACCCGGCAAGCCCTGTGCCAACGGATTCAAGCGGGACGCCTAGAGCCAGGCAGACGCCCGCCGCGCAGAGCGCGTTGTAGATGTTGAAACGCGCGGTCACGTGCAGGCTGACCTCTGTTTCGCCGACAGGCGTCATCATCCGGAACTGCGAACCCGTGCCCGTCACGCGCAGGTCGAGTGGGTGCAGGTCGGCCGCCGTTGTCAATCCGTAAGACCAGCGGCGCGAGATGGGGCGGCGCGCAAGGCGCTCATAGCTCGGGTCGTCGCGGTTCAACACCGCCGTCTTCTCGATGCCCTTGTCGGCCGCATTGGCGGTCAGGTCGATGAGGCGCGCTTTCGCTTCGAGGTAGGCGTCCCACGACGGGTGGTAGTCGAGATGGTCGTGACCGACGTTGGTGAACGCGGCCACATCGAAGTCGCAGGCGCGCACGCGCTCCTGCACCAGCGCGTGCGATGTCGTCTCGATCACCGCATAGCCGACACCGGCCTCCACCATGTGGGCGAGCCAGGCCTGCACCTCGGGAGCTTCGATGGTGGTTTGCCCACTCAGGTTGTCCGTTTCACGGCCGCTTTCCGTGAAGGAGACCGTGCTCATCGCGCCGGCCATCACGCCGCTGGTCTGCAGGACGTGCTCGGCCATGTGCGTGGTCGTCGTCTTCCCATCGGTCCCGGTGACGCCTGCGACCTTGAGCCGCCGCGACGGCCGCCCGTAGAACTCCGCCGCGACCTCGGCCAGCCCGCTCCGAGTCGACGGCATCCGAACCAGTGGCGTCCCGGCGGGGACCTTCACGTCGCGCTCAACTGCCACTGCGACGGCGCCCATGGCGAGAGCGTCGCTCACGAATACATGGCCGTCCGCCTGCAGGCCTTCGACGGCGACGAACAGGTCGCCACGCTTCACACGCCTCGAGTCGTACGCGATGCCGGTGATGTCGACATCGCCGCTTCCTTCGAGGGTCGCGCCGGGCACTCCCCGCACGAGCTCTTCCAGCTTCATTCCTGGTGGGCAGCATAATCGGCG
>JBGPYE010000140.1:0-5214 GCA_041493095.1 Candidatus Dormibacteraceae bacterium | reverse complement strand
GTCGGGGCCTGGCATGGGAAGGGGTCATTTTAAGTACGGCGTATCCTGAAATCCGAGATGGAGAAAGCTACTTTTGCCGGCGGGTGTTTCTGGGGTGTCGAGCATCTCTTCAACGAGGTGCCGGGCGTGATTGACGCGGTCTCCGGTTACGCAGGAGGGTCGAAGGACAACCCGACCTACGAGCAGGTCTGCTCAGGAAGGACGGGCCACGCTGAGGCGGTCGAGGTCACATATGACCCCGCGAAGGTCACGTACGACGAGCTGCTCAACGCCTTCTGGAACATGCACGATCCCACGACGCTGAACCAGCAGGGACCCGACCACGGTCATCAGTACCGGTCGGTGATCTTCTTCCACAAGCCTGAGCAGGAGCAGGCGGCGCGCAAGTCCAAAGAACAAGCGCAGCGCTTCTTCGACCGGCCGATCGTCACCGAGATCGTGCCCGCACCGCACTTCTGGCTGGCCGAGGAATACCACCAGCGCTACTTCGACAAGCACCAGGGCCACTACTCGTGCCACTTCATTCGCGGATGGGTGCCACAGCAGCCGGCGCAGACCGAACCAGCTCGCTAACCAACTACTAAATCCGGGCGCCGAGCCCTATCCTTACCGCCCGTGCGCTGTGACCATTGCTCCCATGACGTCCCTGATGGGGTGTTCTGCACGCGCTGCGGCGCGCATCAGGGCACCACGGGAGAGTTCGGCAACGCAAAGACTCGAGAGCATCGCTACGCGGCCCATCCCGGCGAGCATGTGGCCCAGCCGTCGGTGTTCACGACGCTGTTCCCTCACCTGGGTCATCACAAGATCCACGAGTTCCGCTGGGCCTTCATCGCCGGCCTCGCCGGCATCCTGGTCCTGTACCTCGCCGGACTGATCTCGGCCGCCATCCTGCTATCGGCCTTCCTCGTTCCTGTGCTCTACCTCATCTACCTATATGAGGCTCAGGTCTACCGCGACGAGCCGGCCATAGTGTTGGGCTTCACGCTGGGCGGCGGAATCATCATCGGCATCGTCGCCACCGTGTTCGAGCGCATCGTCTACAACCCTCTCCAGTACAGCGCAAACCCATTCACCAACGCAGGCGTGAACATCGGCGGCCTTCTGATCGTCGGATTGCTGCTGCCGGTGGTGCAGGAGGCATTGAAGCCGCTGCCTGCCTACTTCCTGCCCAAGCGCGCCGACTTTCCGGAAACCGTCGACGGCCTGGTGTTCGGAATCGCGGCCGGCCTCGGCTTCAGCCTCGCCCAGGCGCTGATCGGCTTCTCCGAGGTGCTGACCGCTTTGCCGGCGCACGTCGAGCCGGGCAACTGGATCTATGACCTCACCACGCTTGCTGTTTTTCAACCGCTGCTTCAAGGGAGCGCGACCGGAATGATCGTGGCCACGATCTGGCGCTGGCGCCGCGGACGGCTGGCCGGGCGCGAGATCGGCGCCGTCGCCATGGCGGTCATAGCACACATCGCATTCGCGGGTGGGACGCAGGTCATGAAAGAGACATCGGTCAACGCTCTGTTCGTCCTCATCTGGCAGGCGGCGATCGTCGGCGCTCTCTTGATCTACATCCGCTACCTGCTGCACCACGCCCTGCTCGAAGAGGCGGCGCACATGGGCTATGCGGAAACCGTCTGTGCGAACTGCCATATGCACATCGTCGCGTCGGGCTTCTGTCCCAACTGCGGCATGGCGTTGACCGCCGCACCGAACTCGGTGAAGCGAGCCCGCCGCCCCCGAGTGGAATCCGCGGCCGCCTCGTCGAGGAAGAGCTAAGTGGCGCTCACCTGCGCCAAATGCGGCGCGCAGAACCCCGACGGAAACCAGTTCTGTCAGGCGTGCGGCACGGCCCTGACCGCGGCAGCGGCCGGGGTTCAACCGGCGCCTCCGCCGGCGCCGTCGTGGCTTGCTGCGCCGCCGCAGGCTGCAGCCCCACCAGCAACGGCGCCGGCCGTCGCGTACGCATCGCCGCCTCAGGCCGCGGTCGCATATGCGAGCCCTTACTACTCACCGGCCGGCGCAATGCCGCAGGCGCCGGTCCATCGCACGCCATGGGTGCTCATCATCAGCGCGGTTGTCGCGCTCATCGTCATCATGGCGGGCTGCGGAACCGCGATCGCCCTTCTTGGCGGCAAGGCCAGCATCAGCGGAGGCATTACATCCGACGTGCCGAGCCCGAGCCCGGCGGGATCACCGAGCCCCGTCGCCTCGCCGACCGCGCTGCAGGGTCCGACGGCGTCGAACCCTGTCGTAACGGTTTCTGTCCCGCCCGGGTGGGCGGTTTCAGCCAAGGACAATGAGTCGATCACGCTGTCGGATCCAAACGGCCTTGGATTTATTTCCTTCGCAAGCGGTGTGCAAAACCCACACCTGACCGCGCAGCAGCAGAAGGCAGGCGCTGACGCGTCTATCAAGGCCAAATATCCGGACACCGTGGAGTGTGGAGGCGTGAGGCCGACGACCGGCTCGCTCGGCGGAAAGCAAGGAATCTTCTGGAACCTTTGTTTCACCCTCGTTTCAGGCGGGCGCTCGCTGCCCGCTGAGGCGTCTCTGTTCGTGGCGACCAACGCCGATGGCAGCACGTGGTACGCCGTCGTCATGATCACCGCCCAGACGTACATGCAGAACCTGACCACTGAGTCCGCGCCGATCCTCAAGAGCGTTCAGTGGAAGCTGAACTAGGCGCCCCCTAGGGAAGAACCCGATATCCCGGCCGGTATCTTGAGTGGTCATGTTTGCTCGCTGGGGCCGGTTTGTCTTCCGCTTTCGCTGGGCCACGCTCATCGCTTCGGCACTGCTGCTCGGGCTGTCGATCGTCGCCCTGCTGACCGGCGGAACTCTCGCCGGAAATGGGGGTTTCGGCGCCGACCTCCCGGCTGGTAAGGCCGCCAAGCTCATCGCCGATGAGATCCATCCGCAGGGGACGACAGCAACGGCGAGCTCGAGTTTCACGCTGATCTTCAGCAGCACCAGCCTGACCGTCGACGACCCGGCGTTTCAGCAGGCGCTGCAAGACGCGGTGGCGCCGCTCAGCACAGATTCGCACGTGACTGCGGTCACCACGCCGTACAGCATTCCCGCCCCCCAACGGTCGGCCCTCATCTCAAGGGACACGCACAAAGCCCTCGTGGTGGTGGACCTCAAAGACGATTCGCAGACGGCGCAGGGTTACATCGACCAGGTGGTCGGTGAGGTCCACCCTGGCTCCCTCAGCATGGTCGCGACGGGCCAGGTGCCGATCAACCTCGCCTTCAAGGGTGCGCTCGAGAAGGACCTGAATCGAGCGGAGCTGGTCGCGCTGCCCGTGACGCTGCTCCTGCTTGTGCTGATCTTCGCCTCGGTGGTGGCCGCCCTGCTGCCTCTGAGCGTCGGCATGCTCGCGATCGTGGGCGGCGTCGGCGGCACCCTGTTCCTGGCGCATTTCACCGACGTGTCGCAATACGCCATGAACGTGGTGACGCTGATCGGCCTCGCCGTGGCGATCGACTATTCGTTGTTCATCGTCAACCGTTTCCGAGACGAGCTGGCGGCGGGCGCGACGAGAGAAGACGCCATCGCCACGTCGATGTCTACCGCGGGTCGTGCGATCGCGTTCTCCGGCATAACTGTCGCGATCGGGCTGTCGGCGATGCTGTTCTACCAGGGCACTTTCCTCGCCTCGATGGGGGCGGGCGGCGCGATCGTCGTCGCGATGGCCGTCTTGTACGGTCTCACCTTCTTGCCCGCGCTGCTCTCCGTATTGGGCGGACGCGTCGACAGACTTCGGCTGCCCTTCCTCAGAGCGCGCGATGACGGCGCCGGTGCGTGGCACTCGATGGCTTTGTGGGTGATGCGGCGACCTGTTCTCGTGCTGGTACCGGCGCTGGCGGTCCTGTTTCTCGCGGGAACTCCTTTCCTGCAGATGCGGCTTGCCCAGGGCGGTGTTGACCAGCTGCCGCCGTCCAACCCGGCACGCCAGGGTTACGACACCCTGGTCAAGGATTTTCCGGGCCAGGACCAGACTACGGTCGAGGCCGTCGTCTACTACCCCGACTCGAGTCCGCTGACCGCCGACCACGTCGGCGACGTCTACGACCTCAGCCGGCGATTGGCTTTGCTGCCCAATGTGCTCCGGGTGGACGGCGTCGTCGACGCCGACCTCAGCCTCGCCAGGGCCGACTACCAGCGACTCTACTCTGGCCCTAACGCATCACTGCCTCCAGCGCTGCAGCAAGCAATGTCGATCGGCGCCGGCGACCATATCGTGCGGCTGTTTCTGAACACCAACCAGCCGCCGACGAGCGACGAGGCTCGCTCCATCGTCAAAGCGGTGCGGGCCGAGCATGTGCCCGGCGGCCAGGTTCTCGCGACCGGGGAGACGGCGTTCGACCTGGACGTCGTCAACTTCATCCTGGGCAGAACGCCCACGGCGGTCGGCACCGTGATCCTGATCACCTACATCGTCCTGTTTCTTCTCACAGGCTCGGTCGTGCTGCCCTTGAAGGCCGTGCTGACGAATCTCTTCTCCATCTCGGCTTCGTTTGGCGCGATGGTGTGGATCTTCCAGGAAGGCCACTTCAGCCAGCAGCTCGGGTTTAGCGCCCAGTCGATCGATCCAAGCCTGCCCGTGATCCTCTTCAGCATCGTGTTCGGGATGTCGATGGACTACGAGGTGCTTTTGATCAGCCGCATTCAGGAGGAGTACCGGCGGACTGGCGACAACCAGGCGGCGGTCGCGATGGGTCTGGAGAAGAGCGGCCGTTTGATCACCGGAGCGGCAGCGATCATGGTGGCGGTCTTCCTTGCCTTCGGTCTGGCGGATGTGGTGATCATCAAGGCGATCGGAATCGCGCTGGCGGTCGCCGTCGCCATCGATGCGACCATCGTTCGCATCCTGATCGTGCCGTCGATCATGCGGATCCTCGGCCGGGCCAACTGGTGGGCGCCGCGCCCGCTGTCCGCGGTTTATCGCCGCATCGGAGCCGGGGAGTCACGACCAGGAGCGGCGGTTCCCGCGGGAGCTGAGGCTTCCCCCGAGTAAGGGGCGCTAGGGACGCCCCCTACTACATGGGGGAAGCGGGGTGGTGTCAGTAAGTTCGTCCTTCAGCTTGCGACCGCTTGCTGAACGCCGCCTGTCAGAAACCTTGGAAGATGCTTGGAAGCTGGTAGTGGCGTATTCGGCTCGGGGGTGTTTAGATTCCAGGATCTGGCCGGGGGGGCCGGCCGACACTGAGGTGGCTG
>JBGPYE010000061.1:0-7579 GCA_041493095.1 Candidatus Dormibacteraceae bacterium | reverse complement strand
TGCTTCGGCGACTCGACGATGGGCATGGCCGGGTTCATGTTCATCTACACCAACAAGGACACGCTCTCCGTGGGCGGAGGCGCGTTGCTGAGCCAGTTCAACGAGACTCTGCGCAGCCCCAACGAACTGATGGAGCATTTCAAAAACCACCCCGCAGTCAAGCCGCTGCTGCGTGGGGCCGAGACAGTCGAGTACCTCGCGCACCTCATTCCCGAGGGCGGGCATCGCGGAATTCCAAAGGTCTACGGACCGGGTTATCTCGTGTGCGGCGACGCCGCCATGCTGTCGAACCCAGTGCACCGTGAGGGCTCGAACCTGGCGATGGAGTCGGGGCGGCTCGCGGCCCAGACCGTGATCCACGCAAAAGAGGTGGAGGACTTTTCAGAACGCCGCCTTGCCGAATACAAAGGCCTACTCGACAACTCATGGATCATGGCCGACATGCGTAAATACGACGGCGCGGTTCCCCTGCTCGAACACAATCCCCAGATGCTGACCAAGTACCCGCAGGTCATGGACCGCGCGCTTGATGAATTTTTCCGCGTGGACGGAAAGTCGAAGTGGGAGAAGCAGTCGAACATCCTCAAGATGCTCCGCAAGGAAGGGATGTTCCGGATGGGCTGGGGCACGTTCAAAGCCCTCTGGACGATGAAGTAGACGGGGCACCGGCGGAAAATCGGGTGCTGGTCTAAGCCTTCGAGACGGCCACCTGCACGGTGTGATACCCGGTGGCTCCGCTCGGATAGCTGGGTGCGGTTCTCTGCTCCTGGGGATTACCCATGCCGTCGATCGCACGCGCCATGAGCCGGTAGCTGCCCTCGCGATCCGGTGTCCACTCGACGTTCCAGAGGACCCAGGTCAAAGTCGAAAGTGGCGGCCGGAACGGAGCCGTGATCCAGGTCGATCCGCCGTCGGTGCTGTACTCCACCTTCCTGATCCCCCGCGTGCCGGCGAATGCCACCCCGGCGACCGAGAGCGGGCCTAATTTGATGATGTCGCCATCGTTGGGCACGTCGATGCGGGCCGTCGTCTTGACGATCGCGTTGTGATCCCAGCCCTGCTGCTCCCAGTAGCCGCCACTCTCGTGGTTGACCAGGTCGATGCTGTCGAGCCATTTCGGCCCTTTCATACCGTAATGACCCGGGATGATCATGCGGGCGGGGAACCCATGGCTTATCGACAGCGGGCCGCCGTCCAGCGCGTAGGCCACGATGATCTCGGGCGCTCCGTTTACGAGGCTCATCGGCAGGCTCTCGGTGTAACCGTCGCGTGCGGCGAAAGCCGCCCACGTGCCCTGCGGCTTGGCGCCTGCCATCGCGACGAGGTCGCTCAGCCTCACCCCGGTGAAGCTGCCGGTGCTCATAAGGTCACCGCCCACGTTGTTGCTGATGCACTCCATCGTCACGTACTCGTTCGCGCCGGCCAGCGCGCGCAGCTCCGACAGCGAGAGGCGTAACGGCCGTTCAACCAGTCCGCCCACGCGAAGGCTCCAGGTTTGTCCATCGACCGTCGGGTCGCTGAAGTTCTTGGAGACGACGTAGAAGTTGCCGACAGGTGTGAGCTCGGGTGACGGACCTCGCAGTCCTGCCTCGGGAGGGCTGAAGATCGCCTGGTACCAGGCGGGCAGCAGCTTGACCGCGAGCGTGCCAATGCTGAGCGTTGCGATCGTGATCGGCACCGTGCTCAGGAAACGGCGTCTTCCACCATCCACTCCGATCGTGCCGGCCGGGTCGCCGCCCAGCTGAAGCACGACGCCGTAGACGGCAAACAGGGCGGCCCAGATCAGCGGTGTGGCCGGGCCGTCGTTCAAACCCAGCAAGCCCACGCCCGAAAGCGGCAGCAGGATCCCGCAGACCACCAGCCAGCCGACTCCGCCGAAAACCAGAGCCAGGTACTGCGAATGCCACCTCAGGCGAGCCAGCGCCCACGCCGCACCGAGCACGCCTAGACCGGCGACCATCGCCGCGATCAGCCCGAACTCCTCGACCACCTTGCCGGCGTGCTGGAGGGTGTCGATCAGAAAGCCGAAGACGAAGCCGGGCATGACCGAAAGCAGCGGCTGGTTGAGCAGCTGGGGAAGCGGTCGCAGCCCGAGCAAAAGACTCGAAAGGTACATGAGAGCCACCAGCGCCAGGCCGCCGAGCGCGCCCCATCCGAACCCCAAAAGCGCCGTCTGGCGGCGGCTCTGCCCAATCATCTGAATTGCTGTACCACGTGACGATACGGTGGCGCGCACCAGCGCGCCCCCGTCGAAAGCACGTTACCGACTGATAGCATCGGGGGACGTTCATGGGGGGCCCGGTTCGAGCTGAGGACCTTTATCGCTTTCGCTGGATAGACCACGTCCGGCTGAGCCGGGATGGCGAGCGCGTCGCATATCAGCTGGGTTGGGCCGACGCGGATTCGAGACAAAACCGGAGCCGCATCGTGGTGCGACGTCTCCTCGAGCCGGAGCCGATCGAACCCACCGGTGGTCCACGACGAGACCATTCGCCCGAATGGTCCCCGGATGGTCACCGTCTCGCTTTCATCAGCAAGGTCGGAGCAGCGGATCAGCTCTTCGTGCTCGACTTCGCCAGTGGCGAGACCCGCCAGCTCAGCTCGATCCCCGAAGGCGCCGCGAGCCCCTTGTGGTCCCGAGACGGAAACCAGATCGCGTTCATCGGCACCGTGATGTCCGACCCCGACGCGGTGGTGGACGACCCCCGGCCTCCCGAAGGCAGGGACCAGGTGCGCCGGGCGCCCGTCGCTCGGATCGCGCGCCGGCTCGATTACAAACACGACGGCCAGGGCTTTGTCGACGGCAGGTATCACCATCTCTTCGCGGTGCCGGCAGGCGGGGGCGCGGTCACTCAGCTGACGCACGGACCGTGGGACGTCACGGGATTCGACTGGTCACCGGACAGCACGAGGCTCATCACGTCCGGGAACGCGGAGCCTGCCGCCGACCTTCAGCGCGAGCTGAACCTGTACCTGGTCGACCTGGCGGGTAACCGCCAGCGGTTGGGCGGCGGCTTCTACCTGAGCTCGCCCACCTGGTCGCCGCGAGGGGACCTGATCGCGTTCATCGCGCCCAACGGCCTGGATGCGGGGCTCCTGGACCGGTTGTGGGTGGTGCCGCTGACGGGCGAAGGCCCCCGGTGCCTGACGTCCGCTTTCGACCAGGGCGTGAACGACAGCGTGATCACCGACATGCGCGCTGGACACGGAACCCGACTCTGCTGGTCTCCCGAAGGGGACCGCGTCTTCTTCCTCGCGAGCGGCCCTGGCGTGACCACGGCCTACTCCAGCGACCTCGGGGGCACTGTCCGGCAGGAGGCCGGCGGCCAGCGCCGGATCTTCGACTTCGACGTCGCTTCCGGCGTGGTGGCGTTCGCAGCTTCCGACATCAACAGCCCGGGTGAGCTCCACATGGTGACCCAGGGTGCGGAGGCTCGCCTCACCGACCTCAACCCATGGCTGCGCGACCGCTACGTCGCCCAGCCCGAGAGGCATCAGTTCACCGCTCCTGACGGATGGATGATCGAGGGCTGGCTTTTGAAGCCTGATGGTTTCGACGCCGGCAAGCTGCACCCGCTCGTCCTCGAGGTCCATGGTGGCCCCCATGGTCAGTACGGCTACGCGTTCTTTCATGAGCTGCAGATCCTCGCCGGTATGGGCTACGTCGTCCTCTATGTGAATCCGCGCGGATCGGACGGCTACGGGGAGCGATTCCGGCGCGAGGTGGTTCGCGACTGGGGAGGCAAGGACTACCTCGATTTGATGAGCGCGGTCGACCAGATCATCGAGCGGACGGGATACGTCGACACCAACCGGATGGGAATTGGCGGCGGGTCGTACGGCGGATACATGACCAACTGGGCCATTGGGCAGACCAACCGGTTCTCGGCGGCGGTGTCAATGCGTTCGATCTCAAACCTGGTCAGCGAGTACTCGCAGCACGACATCGTGCTCTGGGGCACGCTCGAGCTCGGTCCTCCGCCGTGGCCCGACCTGGACGAGCTGTGGAGAAGGTCGCCGATCCGCTACGTGCAGAACATCAAGACGCCTTTGTTGCTGACGTGTGGCGAGATGGACCTGCGCTGCGCCATCTCTCAATCGGAAGAGATGTTCGGCGCCATGCGCCTCCTGGGGAAGACCGTCGAGCTGGTCCGGTTCCCCGAGGAATCGCACGACCTCTCGCGCGGCGGGCGGCCGGACCGCCGCGTCGAGCGCCTGCGCCGGATCGGCGGATGGTATGAGCGGTTCCTCGGCACGGCGGCCACGGACCGCCTCGTCGAGGAAGCCACGCAGGTGCTGCCGACCCTTTCTGTCGCGACCTTGGAGGAGCCTGCGGCCGTAGAAGCTGAGCCGGAACCCGAGGCTCCGGCCGTGGAGGCCGCCGCCCCGCCGGACGAGACGGACACGCTGGTCCTCGAGACGGTGGCTACAGCCGAGCCGATGGTGGGGCTCAATGAGCCCGAACCCGAGATCTTCGAGCCAGAGGCCCTGCCGGACCTCCCCGAGCCGGGCGCGGAGTACGACCTGGCGCCCGAGAGCGAAGATTCGGCGCCCGAGCTGCAGGTGGCCGCCTCCGAGACCGAATCGGAGGCCATTCAGGAACCCGAGACGTTCCTCGATGCCGAACCCGAGCTCGAGCCGGTGGTGGCGGCCGATGAACCTCCGCTCGAACCGGTGGCGGCACCCGAGCCGGTGGTAGGGGCAGAGCCCGAGCCGGTGGTTGCGATGGAGGCTGAGCCCGAGGTGACGGCTGAGCCTGAGCCACCGTCCGAACCGGAACCTCAACCCGAGCCAGTTCTCGCTGAGGAGTCCGCGCCCGAACCGGCGCCCGAACCCGAAACGGTGTCTGAGCCGGTCGCCGCCGCGGACCCCTGGATGCAGGCCGAGCAGGAATCATCCGCACAGGCAGCTGAAACGGAGCCCGTACTCGCGGCCGCCGAACCGGAGTTCGTCGTTGTGGCCGCCGAACCCGAGCCAGTTGCGGCTGCCGAACCAGAGCCCGCGCCGGTGGCAGAAGCCGCCCCCGCGACAACGCCGACCGACTCCACAAGAGCGACCATGCTTCGCTGGCCGACTGGCGCCTCCCCGGGCAATGGGACGCAGGCCACAGTGCCTGAGCCGTTCGACGAGGCGACCTCGATCATCCCTGCCTGGCAGCATTCGGATGGGGCGTCCGACTCAACACGCACCGTGTCGCTCCAGGCGCTGCCTCCCGAGCAGATCGCCGCCGGCGGAGGCTTCGCCGCCCTGTTGATGTTCGAGTCAGGGCCGTTTGCGGGCCGGATCGTTGCGCTCCCCAGCCAGATGGTGACCATCGGCCGGGCGCCTGACAACGATGTCGTGGTCGGCGACCCGGCGACATCCGGTCATCACGGCAGGATCGAGGTCCGGTCCGGCTTCTTCTGGATCAGCGACCTGGGCAGCACCAACGGAACGTTGGTCAACGGTGAGCCGGTGATCGAGAAGCAGCTCGCCGACGGCGACCAGGTCGCCATCGGACAGAACACGCTTCGCTTTACCCTCGAGTCTTAGCCTCAGCCGTCAGGACGCGGCGAGCTGGGTGCACTCCGCGGCCGCCTCTTCGAGCTTGGCCGTGAACTCTTCCACGTCTGGGACGATGCCGGGGTCGGCGGTCAGCCCGAAGTAAGCGTCGCCGTTGTACGACACGATCGCAACGCCCAGGCCCATCGACGGGTAGAGCGGCGCGAACGGCCAGACCTCCAGCAATTGGGCGCCGCCTGAGTACAGCGGAAACTGCGGGCCTGGAATGTTGGTGACGTTGATGTTGGCGCCGGCCTGGGGGTTCGACATGAGCCGGCCGGCCAGGACCAGGAGCGATGCCGGGGCCCAGTCCGCGAGCCCGGCCAGCGTGTCGGCGGCGACAGCCTGTCGCGTGCGCTTCAAGTCCCCGGTGGTGACGTTTATCTTGCGCAGACGCTGCTCGATGGTCAGGTCGCCGGTCGGCAGCTCCAGCACCATACCGCTGATCTGATTCCCGAGCCGGCCGCGACCGTCGTCGCTGCGAACGCTGACCGGGCAGAACACGCGGACCGTGGCAGGGATGCTCTCGCCGCGCGCCTTGAACCATCGGTGAAGGCCTTCGGACACGACGGCAAGCACAGCGTCGTTGACCGTGCAGCCGAACCGATCCTTCAACGTCTTGAAAGCCGCGAGAGGAACCTTGAGCCCACGGCCCGTGCGCTGCGGCCCGATCGTGCGGTTGAAAAACAGGTCCGGGCTCGGTCTCACCATCCTGCCGCTCATCTTCAGCATCCCGGTCCACGGCAGGCGCCGCGTTCGCCACACCGCCGGCAGTCTCGTGCGGTCGGCCTTCTGAGGCGAATCGAAGTTCCACAGCAGTGGTCGGATCAGCTGCCAGTTCGACGGTTCGGGGCGCGGCTGCCAGCCGTTGGCGGGCGGCACCGGCGTGTAGCCCTCCGGGTCCGTGTCCACAAGCAGCGTCAGGATGTCGACCGAGGACACACCGTCCAACATCGCGTGATGAGCGCGGTTCACGATCACCACCCTGCCGCCGCGCAGTCCGGTGACGATGGTCATCTCCCAAAGCGGCCGCCGCATGTCCAGCGGCCGCGCGAGGATGCGCATCACGAGGCGCCTGAGTGAGGCGCCGTCTCCGGGTGGTGGGAGAACCTCGCGGCGGATGTGAGCGCCCAGGTCGAAATGTGGATCGTCAACCCACACCGGGTGTGCGAGGTTCCACGGCACGCGATGAATCCGCTGCCGGTAGCGCGGCACCAGGTGGATCCTCTCTTTGATCGTCTCTTCGACGCCAAGCGCGCCTCGCCCACCAGGGACCCGAGACCCGCCTTCGAACACGTAGACCGTGCCGATGTCGAGCGGTGTCTGCGCGCGCTCCGCGTAAAGGAACCAGGCATCGCGCGCCGAGAGCGGCTCGTAGTAAGCCGCGACGTTGCGCGGGTCCGAAGCCACGGCGCCATCGTAAGGCTCACTCTGCCGGTAGTCCTTGGCCGCGTTGGTCTCCCTGGTCGAAATCTGGCGCTACCCCGTCAAGTCGATGGCCGGCGAACGCCTCGATTCATGTGCGATCGTCGAGACCGGCCTGGAGGGCGACCGGCGATGGGCACTGGTCGACGGCACACCAAACCGGCCGGGAAAGCTGCTCACGATTCGCCAACAGGAGAGCCTGATGGCCTACAGGGCGAGCCTTGCCGGCGGCGTCCAGGCGGGAGTGCATGTCGACCATCGGCGCTTTCGAGCCAATCTCTACGTCGACGGCCTCGAACCGGAAGAAGAGATCGGCTGGTTGGGGCCGGAGCGTCGTTGTCGGCGGTGTCAAGGTGGAGGTTGTCAGCCGGTGCGAGCGATGCGTCGTCATAACGCACGACCCGGAGACGATGTTGGCGTCACCCGAGCTGCTGCGCGTGCTCAACGAGACACACGAGACCTCCATGGGCTTGTACTGCCGAGTCACGAGGCCGGGCCGCGTGGCGGCCAGCAACCAAGTTCAAGTGGTGTAGGTAACCTTGTCGCCTGCGGCCAGCTCGTAGGAACCAGGAGGAGAGATCATGTCGGTCGAGGCTTTTTCGGACGATTGGGC
>JBGPYE010000047.1:0-8450 GCA_041493095.1 Candidatus Dormibacteraceae bacterium | reverse complement strand
GCTCATCATCATCGGGCCAGGTTCCCTCTACACCTCGATCCTGCCCAACCTGCTGGTCGAGGGAATGGTCGAAGCGATCAAGGCCTCACCCGCTCTAAAGGTGTACATCTGCAACCTGGCCGCGCAAAGTGGCGAGACAGAGGGCTATACGGTTGACGACTATCTCAGGGTGATCCACGAACACTCCGGGGCCAACCTGTTCGATTTCGTTCTTGTCAACTCAAACCTCGCCCACGCGCCGACCGGAGGTCAGTCGCAGGTGATCTTCAAGCCGACCGACATGACCCGGCATCCCGACGTTCGATTCATCGCCGCGGACGTGGTCAACGTGAAGCTGCCTTCACACCACGATCCGGAGAAGCTCGCCCGCACGATCATGCGGAAGGTCTGGCAGGCGTAGACGGCGTCGACGGGACTGCCGGCGGGCGGCGGCCACGCCAACGGCTGAAAGCTTCGACGGTAATCGCAGCTACGGCCACGTAGACGAAACCGTCCAGCGCATCGATAACGTAGTGCTCGCCCAGATAAACGATGGAGACCAACACGGCAGCCGTCCAGAGGATCAGACCGATGGCCAGGGCCCGAAACCTCGACCACGCATAGACCGCGGCCAGGGCCGGGAAGGCGGCGTGGAGCGAGGGGAATGCGGCGAACTGGTTTGGATTGAGGTGGCTGTAAAGCGGCGTCACGACGTAATTGGCTCCCCAGAACTTGTCGACGGTCTCGTTCAGGATCTTGTGTACCGCGACGTCATCAGGCACGACTCCTTCCTTGAACTGGTACCAGGGAGGCGCTGAAGGCCAGAAGAGGTAAGTGATGAACGAAAGCAGTGCCATGAACAGCAAAGCTCCGATGAACCTGCGGTAGTGCTCCCGACTGCGCAGCCAGAAAACAAAGCCAACCACGATCGGCAGCGGGAAATGCATGAAGTAGAAGAACATCGCCACTACGTCCTGGAGGCTGACTGTTTCCGGGCGGTAGAAGGCATGCTGCAGAGTGAGCGTCGGCAGCGTGCCGCCAAAGACCGCACGCTCCATGCCTGACAGGTCGTGAGGTGCGAATCCTGTTTTCGCGGCGAAGCCTCGCATAGCCTCGTACGCGAAGAACAGGATGAGAAACGGCCCCCAGTCAGCGATGAACGTCCGGCCTCTGCCGAGGGCGACCGCGATCACCAGTAGCACAAGCACCACCCACTCGGGCTCGATCGAGACTCCCCGCCAGAGCATCACGCCGAAGATCAGCGCGACGTAGAGGATGCTGCCGACGAGGATCACCCGCGGCCGGCGCACCGCGGGCTTGGATTTAGCGGGTTCGGACAACAGCCACCGCTGCGATCTCGACCGTCACGGAGAAGGGAAGGGCGTTCGTGCCAAGCGCCGCCCTGGTGTGCCGGCCGGCTTCGCCGAGCACCTCCTCGAGAAGGTCGGAGGCGCCGTTCATCACCTTTGGCTGGTCGCCGAAACCATCGGCTGACAGGACGAAGCCGATCAATTGCGCCAGCTGTTCCACGTTGTCCAGGCCGGCAACCGCGTCGATCTGCGCCAGGACGTTGAGCGCACAGATACGCGCCCGCGCCTGCGCCTCTTCAACGGTCACCTCGTCTGGGCATCGACCTGTGAGCCACTTGCCATCCTCGACCGAGCCCTGGCCCGCGACGTAAATGAGCGCGCGTCCTTCCCCGATTGGAATTAGTCGCGTCGGCAGGTATGAGGCCGCAGCTGCCGGTGGCGCCGGAAGCTTCAATCCGAGCTCTCGCAGACGCTCGTGAGGAGTGGTCAACTCGTGGGAGTCTAAATCGTCAACGACGGCGGCTGCGCGTGTTGGCGACGAGCGCCAGTAGTACGACCACGAGCGCGCCGAGTCCAAGCGCGATGTAAGGCGTCTGCGACCACGTGAGGATGTCGAACACGCTGGACCCCGGGGAGGCCGGCGAGGTCCGGCCTCCGCTTGCGACTGGCGTCGGCGAGCCGATGGGGCCTTGCGGCGTCCCTCCAGTGTCGCGGTAGACCCACAGCGCGGCGACATGGTCCGAAGGCCGGAAGGTGGCCAGGTAGAGAAATGGAGATTCGTCGTTGGAGACGGCGAGCGCCGT
The DNA here is from genome assembly GCA_041493095.1 of Candidatus Dormibacteraceae bacterium. Taxonomy (GTDB): domain Bacteria; phylum Chloroflexota; class Dormibacteria; order Dormibacterales; family Dormibacteraceae; genus Palsa-870. Next base: position 6,358 of record JBGPYE010000047.1, on the reverse strand, counting down.
GATCGAGCGCATTGGTGGCACCAGCGAGCCGAAGGTCTGGCCTCCGTCGTTCGTACGCCACAGCCCACCCGCCCCAGAACCGCCGCCGTCACTGGCCGCATAAAAGCGATCGTGGTGATCCGTGATGAAAGCAATCTGCGTGTAATCCGTCGATGGCAGCACGCTTCCGCCGCTGAGCGCCACGAATGACAAGCCGTTGTCGGTGGACGCGAAGAGTCCCGCATTTGTGCCGGCGATCACCGGGCGCGTGTCACCTACCGGGGGCAGCGGGCCTGCGGCCAGCTTGACGATGTACGAGCCGCTCACGGCCGGGCTCAGCGTGGTCCAGTTGAGGCCCCCATCAATTGTCTGAAACATCGGCACCGTGCCGGCGGACAGCGGACCGTCGGAGCCCGCGATGATCCAGACCGGTGCGTGGATCGCGGTCACCGCAAGCGCATCGATGCTTCGGTCGGCGAGCCCGGACTGCTGCCAGGAGCTTCCGTCTTGGCTGACATAAACGCCTTTGTCGGTTCCGGCTGCGACGACCGTTAGCGAAAAGCTGAAAACGCGGACCTGCCTTCCCTCGAGGCCGGCTGCGGCGGACCATGTTGCGCCAGCATCGCGGCTGACAAGCGCCCCTGCGCCGCGCGTACCGGCCAGCACAAACCCGGAATTGAACGGGCTGAAAACGATGGTGGTCAATGCTGACTTGCCCGTGTGCACGGATGTCCACGTCGAAGCTCCGTCGGTGCTTTTGAGCAGCGAGCCTTCGGAATTGCCCGCGATCAGCAGCTGGCTGTTGGAGGGATCGACGGCCAGGGCGAAGATCGCCGTCCTACCCTGACGGGGCAGCGACTTCAGCGCGACCCAGGTCGAAGGCGGAACCGCATCGGCGAGTGCGTTCATCGCCGCGAACGCGATCACCCACAGCGCCACAAGCGTCGCGGCAAGACGTCGGCCAGAAAGCGACACGAGCCTGCCGATTATCACCCAAGCCGGGTGCTCGACGACCCAGCGGCCGTTTGCATACAATCCCTGCGTGCTGGCTCGAGTGGCGGCCGCACTGGACCGCGCCGCCTTCAAACCGGCCTCGCTGCCGAATGACCTGATCACCGGGATCGCACTGGCGCCGCCCGTGATCGCCGGCCTCATCATCTTCAAGGTCCCGGCCCTGGAGATGTTTGCGGTCGCGCTCGTTGTCGGAACAGCTGGGCAAGTCGCGGGTCACTTGCTGTGGCGCAAGCATCTTCCGCGCCCGCAAGCGAGTCCGGTGATCGCGGCCGTGTTTGGTGTTGCCCTCGTTGGAGTGGGCGCGAACATCGTGACGTCGATCGAGATCGCGCTCCTCGCCGTAATCCTCGAACTACTGCGATCACGCTACATACCGGCGATCAGGGCACAGGTCGGCCTTTTCGCCTTTGCAGTGGTCGCCCTGATTACGCGAGGCGCGCCATATGTGTACGTCAACCCCATCACCGGCCTGCAATTCGCCGACCCGATCAACGTGTGGTACCACTTCTTCAGCGCATCGTCTGCGCCGATCGACCCGATACGCATGTATGTCGGCAACGTGCCCGGGCCAGTTTTCGCCACCTCATTGCTGGCGGTCGCGATTGGGGTCGCATGGTTCATGTACGCGCGACGCGTGAGCCTGGTGGTCCTCGTTTCGTTCTTTCTCGGCGCGCTGGTTCCGATCTATTGGTTTCACTGGGACTACCTCTTCCAGCTCGACAGCGGTCCGACGTGGTTCGTGGCCGCGCTGCTGCTCGCCGACCGGCGCCTGCTTCCGGGCTCCTGGGCGATCCGTCCTGTGCTCGGCTTCGGCGCGGGGCTGCTTGCCGTCGGCTTGAGGAGCCGCGGCTACGGCATCGAGGCAGCGTTCCTCACGGTCGCCGGCTTCCAGGCCGTGATGGCGATCTTCGTCCTGGTGTTCTGGGGCGGTTCGCTGTTGTCCGAGCGTTTGAAGCGGACGCGCCGGCTGCGCCAGCGCGAAGCGAACCTTAGGGTTGTGAAGAGCGTTTCGAGGGCCGGCTAGGGGATCCGTACCTCGGTCGTGGCCAGGCCGAGCGTCTCTGCAAGGGAATCGGCCCGGCGCCGCACCTCGGCCTTGGTTTTCACCGTGAGACGCCGAAAAGGCTCGAGAGAGACGCGGAGCGTTCCTTTGACCGCGGCATGGGACCAGGTCCCCGCCACGCGGCCGTCGACGAGCACGACGGGCGAGATCCAGCCCGCCGTCCGGCTGACCTTCGAGAGATTGGCTGCTTCGACGATATGATCGCGGCTCGAGTGGCCCATCACGTATGGATCGAACGCCGGCAGAAGCTGGACTGATGCCGTCGGCGGCTGCTTCCGGAGCCGCTCCACGTCGGAGGCCAGCAGGTCGGCGCTCCTGCCCTCGATCTCGACCGGGACGAGCTCAGCGGCCAGCCCGGCCCACGCGGCCTTGCCGATCCCTGGCCAGCTGCCCCACCACCGCGCGAAGTCTTCCTTTCTTGCTGGTCCATAGGCCCTCAGGTAGCGCCGCGCGACCTCGATGAGCGCCACGTCGGGGTCGACCTCGCGCCAAGCGCCCAGCCACTGCTGGGGCCTGACGAAGGTCACACTCTGGCCTCGAGAGGGGCCGAAGCACAGAAGGCCGCGGCGCGCGACGGGTTTGAGAATGCCACCCCAACCCGACTTCATAACGTCGCGGATGCGCTCAGGGCGTCCCTTCCCAACCTTTGCGGTGAGCTCTTCACGCGTGAGAACCTGGCCGTCGAGCGACTCACCGATCGCTTCGATGAGGCCTCGGAACTCGGGCTCGCTGAGCTGGACGAACTTGAGCCATGCGTTGGTCACGTGCATCCAGCGCGTTCGCATCGCGGCGGTGAAAAGAGGCAGATCGTCGGATGGGACGAGGTGGAGCGTGCCTCGCATGAGCCATGTCTTGACGAGCGTCTTGCGCTTCCAGAGCGCATCTCGAACGTCGTCGACCTTGCAATCGACTCGGACTCCGACCTGCAGCTCCGCTGCGGACATGACCTGTGCCTGCACTCCACCGATCTCGCCAACGACTCGCGCGAGATCCTTCTTCGGGGCACGCTGTGTCAGGTGATGGCGCTCGAGTCGAAACGCGTGCACCTGAGCCCACGACAGCTCCACCGCGGCTGCGGGCCTGGCCTTCAACTCCTCAGTCGAAGAGCTTGCGGCCGCGGGTGACGAACTGGTCGCGCCGAGGCCCTGTACCGACCAGCTCGATGGGGACGCCGATCAGCTCGCCGATCCGGTCGATGTAGTCGCGGCAGGGTTGAGGCAGGTCATCCCACTCTCGGGCCGCGCCGATGTCGGTCTGCCAACCCGCCATCTCTTCGTAGATGGGTTTGCTGTGCTTGTAGTGGGAGATGTTGGCGACCGGGTGATCGAAACGCTTGCCGCGAAAGTCGTAGGCGGTGCAGATCTTCAGCGATGGCTGCTCGTCGAGAATGTCGAGCCGCATCAATGCAGCGCAGCCGACTCCGTTGAGCTTTGCGGAATAGCGCGCGACGGCTGAGTCGAACCAGCCGATGCGGCGCGGCCGTCCGGTCACGGTGCCGAACTCGTGGCCGCGTTCGCGGATCTGGTCCCCCACCTCGTCGAGAAGCTCGGACGGAAATGGGCCGTAGCCCACACGTGACGTGTAAGCCTTGAAGACGCCGAGCGTCAGGTCGACCTTGGTCGGAGGGATGCCGCTGCCGGTCAGGGCGCCGCCGGCGGTCGGGTTGGAGCTCGTCACGTAAGGGTAGGTGCCGAAGTCCAGGTCGAGCATCGTGGCCTGGGCGCCCTCGAGGAGGATGTTGGCCTTGCGATCCAGTGCGTCCTGAATGATCGGGAACGTGTCCTTGATGTAGGGATCGAGCTGTTTGGCGTAGCCCATGTACTCGGAGGCCATGCTGTCCCAGTCGATGGCCTCTCTCTCGTAGAGCTTGGTGAGGATCGGGTTCTTGACCTGGCCCACGACGAAAGCCAGCTTCTTGCGCATAAAGGCTTCTTTCTGGAGGTCGCCGATGCGGAAGCCGATACGCCTGACCTTGTCGGCGTAGGCGGGGCCGATTCCACGCCACGTGGTGCCTAGGCGATCGTCTCCACGCGTGTCCTCTTCCAGCTGGTCGAGCAGCGGGTGGTAGCTCATGACCATGTGCGCGCGTTCGCTGATGATCAGGTTCTTGGGCTCGATGCCACGCTCTCTCAGCTGAGAGATCTCACGGAGCAGCACGATGGGGTCGACCACCACTCCGTTGCCGATGATGCAGACGCATTTCGGGTAGAGGATGCCCGAGGGCATGAGCTGGAACTTGAACTCGCCGTGCTCGGTGATGACGGTGTGGCCGGCGTTGTTGCCGCCCTGGGAGCGGATCACCATGTCCGCCTTCGCGGCAAGGTAATCGATGACCTTGCCTTTCCCTTCGTCGCCCCACTGGCCGCCGACGAGGATGATGACCACGGGCTTACTCGGTGCCCGGTTCGGGCCGGCGCGTCTCCAGGTTGTAGAACCGAGTGTGGTCGCGACGGAACTTGAGCTCGACCATGCCGGTCGGGCCGTTGCGGTGCTTGGCGACGATCAGCTCGGCGATGCCGGGTCGCTCATCAGATTTGTAGTACTCAGGCCTGAACAAAAACATGACAACGTCACTATCCTGTTCGATGCTGTTGTGAGTAACAATATTTGCGGCAACGAAATTGGGGAGATCCTCAACCGTGAGATCAAACACATCATCCATGCCATCTGGATGGATCGAGCGAATCTGGTCCCAGTAGACATCGCTGATCGATAGCATCTCCAGCTCTTCTGACTTGACGACAGCCGACAATCGCTTGGCACGTTCGCGGCTGATGTTCTGCCCGTAGAGTTTGCTGCCCATGTAAGCCATTCCAAGTCCCGCCTGCATTGCACGAGTGGTCAAGCCGGCCGCTTGCATTGCGGGTACGGCTTCCAATCGCCAGACCGAGGCCGGGATCACATCTCGATTCGTCTTTGCTTCTCTATGGGCTAAGTAGTCGAGCACAAGCATTTTGTGAGCTCGCTTCTCGCGGCCGATGGCTCCGACAACCATCTGAAACCTGACGATTTCGTCTCGCCCGCTGACATGCACATGGAACTGGTCCCGACCCTTCGTGCCCTGACTGTGTCGAGACAACGTTGCGTTGATTCCGATTCGCAACAACAGTGACTGGACGTCAGTCGCGAGATGTTCGCTGCTTGATGCGTAATACACGGCAACGTAGTGGTCCTGCGTCAGCCGGATACAGCCATCCGTTGCCCACAGGTGACGGAGGAAGACGGCAATGCCTGGCAAGGATTGGTTGAAAACCTTGGTTGGCACCCGTTTTTCATACGAACGCAAGCCAAATGCCCCGAGCTCTTCCAGCCAGACTCGCACGGGATTGTGAACTCCGTGGGTCAAGTGCCTAGTCGGGGGAATGTAGACCTGAATCCAGGTGCGTTCCGGCTTGATTCGAGGCCGCACCTCATCGCCAAAGACTGTCTTCGCCAGTCTCACGACTTCTTCCGCCAGGGTCGGGTCGTTGGTCGTGTACTGGATCGCGTGCGTCGGGAGGGTGCAGCCGTCTCCGATTAGGTGCCCAAGCAGGCCGAGCTCCTCGTGGCTCATCGTGTCTGTGCCGGGACCCTGGAGGAACCTCGGCAGCGCGATTCGATCTCCAGGACTCAGCTCATCAAGGCGTCGCCAGCCATCCATCGTCAGGAATTTGTGGTTAGCGGTAGCCCGAATACTGCGGCCGAGATTGGTTGCGAGCTTGAACACCGGCTTGCGGCCGGTGGCAAATGCATTGGTGACCTTTTTGGGCTGCATGCGCCACCATCCCTTGTCCAGTGCGAGGACGCGAAAGCCGGTCCGTCCAACGAGGTCCTTGATTGGTACGTAAGTTCCTGTGTCGGGCAGATAGATCGGCGTGTCCCCCGCCAGGCAACCCGACTCACGAAGGTCGCTGAGGATCGGGCGCTTGTCTGGACGCTGCTCGGGGGCGCGGCTCAGCTGCGAGATCGCGATCACCGGAATGCGCAACTCTCGGGCCAATCCCTTGAGTGCGCGCGAGATCGACGAAACCTCCTGGACGCGGTTGTCATCGCCTCGGGCGCGGCCGTGCATGAGCTGCAAGTAGTCGACGAGGATCAGGTCGATGTCGTGGCGCATCTTGGCCTGGCGAGCTTTGAGCTGCAGGCTGAGCTCGTCCATCACCGGCGTGTCGTCGATGTAGATCTTTGCCTCGCCCAGTGGGCCTAGCGCGTTGGACACGCGGTCGAACTCGGCCTCTGTCAACTGGCCTCGATGCATCCGCTGAGCGTCGATCTGGGCCTGCTCGGTCAACAGTCGCTCGGTCAGCTGCTCCTTGGACATCT
>JBGPYE010000175.1:0-4554 GCA_041493095.1 Candidatus Dormibacteraceae bacterium | reverse complement strand
GAAATGGCAGGGCGTGGGCTGGATGCGCGATCTCATGGTGTCGACCGCAAAGGTCAATCCGATCCCCGGCCTGCACGAATTCCTGGTCTCGGTCGTCGTCCCCAACTGGCTGCCCTTCGCCCTGGGCCAGGCGGTGGGCGAGACGGTGGTCGCGATCCTCCTGATCCTCGGGCTCGCCACGCGATGGGCTGGCTTCCTGGGCCTGCTGCTCGCGGCCAACCTCGCGCTCACGGTCGCGTTCGGGGCGGAGGACGGCTTCCGCTGGCTGTACTACCTCGCCGTGCTGGCGAATGCGCAGGTGATCGTGTCCGGTCCAGGTCCGTTTGCATTGGCGAGATTCGGTTGGGTTCCCGCCTTCCTGCGCTGACCCTCATCGCGCTGGCGGTGCTCGCATCCGCGTGCGCGCAGACTGCCGCCGTTCCCGTGGCTTCGCCGTCACCGCTGCTGGTAGCGGGGTGCAGGCTCGGCCCGCCTGAGGCCGGCGTCCATCGCCCTGACCGGCTCCAGGTGCTCGACCCTTGCAAGCACGCCGAAGGCACGGTGGTCGACGTCGCGCACGAGGACGACGGCGACTATCACGTGTGGTTCAAGCCCGACCCCGGGTACGAGGCCCTGCTCAACGCGCAGAACCATTTCCAGGCTCAGCCGGCGATGCTGGCCGAGATCACTCCCGACTGCGACCTGGCGACCAACAACCCTACGGACGCCAGGTCGGCAGCCCGATGTCCAAGGTCCAGGCTTCCCATCCCATCGCTTGGCGACCACATCGCGATCGATGGGCCCTGGGTGCTGGACACCGACCATGGCTGGCGAGAGATCCACCCGGTCCACTCGATCCAGATACGCTAGACGCCGTGGGTGTCGATGCCGAGGGTTATGGGTTTCCTGAACACCAGCGCACTCTCGCGCGCCTGATGGACGACATCCGGGTCCTGTCGCCGGCGGGTGTGGAGCGCGCCGCGATGGGCTGGGACACCCACGTCGGCAATAACGGGCTGCCCGCGCTGCATGCGGCCGAGAAGGGAGCCCTCCACGCGATCGAGCAATCCGATCGGGGACCTGCGTGGGACGAGGTGCGCAGGTCGCTTTTCGGCCTGACCGAATCCGGCGGTGCGCTCATCTCCTGGAAGGCTGAGCACGGTGAGATCGGACACAAGGCCGAGAACGCTGCCTTTGCGGCTGCCCTCGGTCTGGTCGCAAGCGGCCTGATCAGCGACGAGCAGGCGGCCACGCTGATGCGACCGATGGCGGAAGCCCTGCCGTGGCTCCTGCCGGGAGAATCCCAGCCCGAGTCTTAGGGCGCCTTGGCCGGGACCAGCTCCGCCAGGTCGACGGCCACGTTGCTGAGCGCGGACTCGCTCACAGGTCGCCGGCTTTCGATCAGCTTGCCCCCGAGCTCATTGGTCTTCGAATCGTTCATCGAAAGCACGGCCTCGATCAGACCGTCGCGCAGGTAGAAGACCGAGAACGACAGGCCGGCGCGGTCGCCGCGCCAGACGGCGCGGTCTTCGCCCGACGCGTGGCCGCGGTACTCGAGGTTGACGTCGTACTGGTCGGACCAGAAGTACGGAAGCTTCGTGTAGGGCGTGTCGCCACCGGCAATGTTGGCTGCGATGCCGCGCCCGTGGTTCTTCGCCACCTCCCAATGCTCGACGCGAATCGCCCGCCCCAGCACCGGGTGCGAATGCAGCGCGATGTCCCCGCCGCAGTAAACGCCGTCCGCTGCGCGGAGCGCCTCGTCGACGCGAACACCGCCCCCTTCGATCGTGAGCCCGAGCGCCTTCGGGAGGTCGAGATTTGGCTCGATGCCCACAGCCTCGAGGACAAGGTCGACCTCTTCGCGCCGGCCGTCCGTCAGCGTGACACCGACCACCCGGCCGCCGTCCGTGTGCCATGTCTCAACTTTGGTTCCGGTGCGCACGTCGACGCCCTTGGACCGGTGGATCGTGGCGTAGATCTCGCCCACCTCATGGCCTAGCGCTCGCGACAGCGGCACCGGAGCGGCCTCGATCATCAGCACTTCTTTGCCGAGCTGCCTGGCGGACGCGCCGACCTCGGCGCCGATGAAGCCCGCCCCGATCAGCAGCAATCTCGAGCTGCGCTGCAGCGCCTCGCGAACGGCCTGGCTGTCGCGCAGCGAGCGCAGCCTGAGCACGTTGGGCGCCTTTGGCACGTCGTGGAGGCGGCGAGGAGTTCCGCCGAGGCCTAGAACCAGGAAATCGAACTCGACCTCCCCGCCACCGTCGACGGCCAACTTGCCATCTCGCAGCGATCCGCCAGTCACACGTCGCTTCAGTTGAAGCTCGATGTCCTGTCTCGCATATTCGGCCTCGTCGTGTAGGAAGACCTTGGCCATCTCGACCTCGCCGCGCAAGAACTCCTTTGACAGGTAGGGCCGGTCGTACGGACGATCGTGGTCGGCGCTGATCATCGTCACCTTGCCGTCGAAGCCGCGTTTCCGGAGGGCGAACGCAGCCGCGTCGCCGGTTCCGCCCCCACCCACGATGACCACCCGTCTTACTGCCACGACTCGACCTCCGCTGAAACCAACGCCCCGCCTTCAGACGTTACGCGCGACATGGTGCAGCCATCCGTGTGGATCCGGAGCAGATCCGCGCTGGATATCGACGAGCGATTGACGCAGGCGCATGGTGATGTCGCCGGGCTTGCCGTCGCCGACCGTCCATGAGCCATGCGCCGACTTAACGGCGCCCACCGGCGTGATCACTGCGGCAGTGCCGCACGCGAAGACTTCGGTCAACGACCCGTCCGCGCAGCCTGCGCGCCACTCGTCGGTGCTGACCCTTCCTTCCTCGGCCTTGTAGCCGAGGTCATCGGCCAGCTTGAGCAGGGCATCGCGTGTGACACCGGGAAGCAACGTTCCAGTCAGCGCCGGGGTCAGCAGCCGAGCCTTGCGACCGGCGCCGTAGACGAAACAGAGGTTCATGCCGCCCATCTCCTCGACCCAGCGATGCTCTTTTGAGTCAAGCCAAACCACCTGGTCGCACCCCTGCTCCGCGGCCTGGGCCTGCGCGAGCAAGCCGCCTGCGTAGTTGCCTCCGGTCTTCGCTTCACCCGTGCCTCCGGGCGCCGCGCGGCTGAAGTCTTCAGAGAGCCAGACAGTGACGGGTTTGACGCCGCTCGGAAAGTACGAACCCGAAGGCGATCCGATCAAGAGAAAGGTGACCTCAGTCGAAGGATGGACGGAGAGGCTCACTTCGCTCGCGTACATGAACGGTCGCAGGTACAGGCTGTGCTCCAGGGCCGAGGGCACCCACTCGCCGTCGACGCTCAGCAGGTGCTCGATGGCCTCGATGAAAACGCGCTCGGGAAGCTCTGGCAGGGCAAGCCTTCTGGACGAGCGGCGGAACCGCGCGGCATGGGCATCAGCGCGGAACACCGCGATCCCTCCATCCTGCTGGCGGAATGCCTTGAGCCCTTCGAAGACCGCTTGCGCGTAGTGGAGGACCGAAACGCCTGGGTCCAGCTGCAGTGGGCCGTAGGGACGAAGCTCGGCGTCATGCCAGCCGCGTTCGTGGTCCCAGCCGATGCGGACCATGTGCTCGCTGAAGAGCCGTCCGAACCCTGGATCGGCCAGAAGCCTCTCCCTCATCTCGGCCGACATGCGCTGGGCAACCCGTGTGGTCGTGAAATCGATAGCGGAGGTCTCGGTGCTCACCTGAGAAGCGTAGCCCGATGCGGCGCAAAGGCCGGCCTTGGCTGGCGGTCGTCCACGGCCCCGGCGGGATGAGCCACCACGGGGATTCGCTGCGAGAAGCCCCGCACGCTCCGCCCGAAGCGAGCTCTGCTTCGAGCTCCTGGGTAGAGCCTTACGTATCTCCAACTTCCTTCGCCAGCGCGGAAAGCTGCCTTTCGACTTCCTCGTCGGCGCCGGCCTGGCTCAGGAGCGAATCGAGCGATTCCACGGTCGGCGAGATCGCGGCCAGGTCCCCATCACGGACAAGCCTGTCGATCGCGGTAGCTCGCGCCTGCAGGCTCTCAGTCGTCTCCTCAGCCCGCTGCAGAGTGGCCGACAGCTCGGCGAAGTCCTGGGAGACACCGGTCACCGCCTCATTGATGCGGACCTGAGCCTCCGCGGCGCTGAAACGGGCCTTGATCACCTCCTGGCGAGCCGCGAAAGCCTCGATCTGGGCAGACAGCCTCTGCTCTGTCATCGCGAGCGTCACCTCTTCGTTTTCGACCTCGGCAAGCTGACGGTCCAGGGTCTGTAGTTCCAGCTCCGCGACGTGGCGCCGCTGGAGCGCGAGACGGGCCATCGTCTCGCGTCCAGCTTTCAATTCAGCACGGGCCTGGTCTTCAAGGACGGGGAGCCTTTCTCTGACTGTGTCGGCCGCGACCTGCAGGCGCTCCTTGGCGGCGCTAACGTTTTCAATCGCCCTGGTCACCTGGTTGCGGAGCGCCCGCTGTTTCTGGTGGGAGGTCAGGTGCGTGATCCTTGGATCTGGGGCCGGCGCCAGCGCCGCGGACGCGCCAGTCCTGATCTTTTGGCGGATGCGGTCGACGATGCCCACTTCCATGAGCCTCTAGGAGCCG
>JBGPYE010000063.1:0-7392 GCA_041493095.1 Candidatus Dormibacteraceae bacterium | reverse complement strand
GTCGAGGTCCGAGGTCGTGAAGCCCCGGCCGAGGTGGTGAAGCTCCCCTTCTATCGGGGCTCGGCGCGATCGGCCGTCGCCCCGGCCAAGTCTTGACCGGCCGCCGCATGCAGCGAGGAGAAGGAGTGTCGAATGGCTGACCGTCTCTACACCAAGTCGCACGAGTGGGTCGTCGCCGACGGGAAGACCGTCACGGTCGGCATCACCGACTTCGCCCAATCGCAGCTCGGCGACATCGTCTTCCTCGAGCTGCCGAGCACCGGCCGCAAGCTCGCGGTGCGCGAGAGCTTCGGAGTGGTCGAGTCGGTCAAAGCTGCAAGCGACCTCTACGCGCCGGTTGCTGGGCGCGTGACGGCGGTGAACGACAAGCTGACCGCCAACCCCGAGCTGGTCAACTCGGACCCGTACGGTGACGGGTGGATCCTGAAGCTGGAGCTCACCGGCGAGTTGCCCTCGGATCTCCTCGATGAGGCGGGCTACAAGAAGGTGACGGAGGCCTCCGCGCACTAGGTGCCCTATCTCGTCCACTCAGAAGAAGACCGCGCTTCGATGCTCGCGTCGATCGGCGTCCAGTCGATGGACGACCTGCTCGTCGACATCCCGCAATCGCTCCGCATCGGCGCCCTGGAGCTGCCGGACGGGTTGTCCGAGCACGAGATGATGTCCCAGATTGCGTCGCTTGCCGCCCGCAATCGCGTTTTCCCGGACCGGCTGACCTTTCGTGGCGGCGGGGTCTACTCGAGGTTCATCCCGGCCGCTGTCGCGGCCGTCACCTCGAAACCCGAGTTCTACACCGCGTACACGCCCTATCAGCCGGAGGCGAGCCAGGGCACGCTGCAGGCGATCTTCGAGTTCCAGACGCTGATTGCTGAGCTGACGGCGCTGGACGTGGCCAACGCCTCCCTCTACGACGGGGCGACCGCGGTCGCCGAGGCCGCGATGATGGCTCACATCCACACCAGCCGGAACGAGGTGGTGGTCTCTGGCTACCTGCACCCCGAGTACGTCGAGGTGCTGCGTGCCTTCAGCGAAGGCCGCGGGATCAAGGTTCGCAAGGGAACCGAGCCCGGACCCAAGACCGCTGCAGTGATCTTCCAGCAGCCGGATTTCCTGGGCTTGCTGGTTGACGCCAAAGCGCTCACGGAGAGCGCTCACGCGGCGGGCGCTCTGGCCATCGCCTGCGTCGACCCGATCAGCCTCGCCATCCTCGCCCCTCCCGGCGAGTACGGCGCCGACATCGCGGTTGGGGAGGGGCAGCAGCTGGGACTGAGCCCAAGCTACGGTGGACCCCACGTCGGGTTCATCTCCTGCCGTCGCGAGCTGGTCAGACGGCTGCCCGGGCGCCTGGTCGGCACCGCGCATGACAAGCAGGGACGCCGAGGGTTCGTGCTGGCCCTTTCCGCGCGTGAGCAGCACATCAGGCGCGAGAAGGCGACGTCCAACATCTGCACCAACCACTCGCTCTGCGCTCTCGCGGCGAGCGTTTACATGACCTACATGGGCCCCAAGGGGCTGCGCCAGGTCGCCGAGGTCAGCTTCAAGCGTGCTCACGCGCTCGCGCAGCGGCTCGCGGCCCTGCCCGGCTGGGAGCCGGCATTCCCCGATCGGCAGTTCGTGAACGAGTTCCCGATGCGCGTCCCCAAAGCCTCGGCCGTAGTGCGCAAGCTCGCCCGAAAGGGGATTTTGGGCCCGATCGAGGTCCAGCGATGGTTCCGCGAGCTCAAAGGGGTCGTCACCTTCACCTGCACCGAGGTGAACGACTCCCGCGCCCTCGACGAGCTCCTGGCGGCGCTCGAAGCATGACCGAGCTGCTCAGCTTCGAAAAGAGCCGGGAGGCCGCCAGCCCGCCTCGCCTGCCGGAGGCCGATGTCGAGGGGCCAGAGTCCTCTCAGGTGCTCGGCTCCGACCTGCTGCGCAAGAAGGCCCCCGGCCTCCCTCAGCTGAGCGAGCCCGAGATCATGCGGCACTACAGCCGCCTCGCCTCGATGAACTACTCGATCAGCGAGCAGTTCTACCCGCTCGGCAGCTGCACCATGAAGTACAACCCCGTCGTCAACGAGGTGGTGGCCGCGCTGCCGGGCTTCGCCGGGCTGCATCCATATCAGGACGAGGACACAGTCCAGGGCGCTCTCGAGCTGATGTGGCGCCTCGAGCAGGCCCTGTGCGCCGTCGTTGGCGTGGAGAGGGTCACTTTGCAGCCGGCGGCCGGCGCCCACGGCGAATGGACGGCCCTACGCATGATCTCGGCCTACCACCGCTCGCGAGGGGACACCCGGACCGAGGTCCTGGTGCCCGACTCCGCCCACGGCACCAACCCGGCCAGCGCCGCCCTCAGCGGCTTCCAGGTTGTCGAGGTCAAGTCGGGCCTCGACGGTCGCATCAGCCTGGCCGACCTGGAGTCCAAGCTCTCGCCGCGGGTCGCCGCGTTGATGCTGACCAACCCCAACACCTTGGGTCTGTTCGAGCGGCAGATACTGGATATAGCGGAGATGGTGCACGCAACCGGAGCCATGCTCTACTACGACGGGGCCAACCTCAATGCCTTCATGGGCATCTGCCGGCCGGGCGACATGGGCTTCGACGCCGTGCATATGAACCTGCACAAGACCTTCACCACGCCGCATGGCGGGGGAGGCCCGGGGGCCGGGCCGGTCGGGGTCAAGGCTGAGCTCATCCCGTTCCTGCCAACACCCACCGTGGAGCGCACCAACGGGCATCTGACCCTTGATTTCAAGCGCCCGCAGTCGATCGGCCGCGTCCGCAGCTTCTACGGCAACTTCGGGATGCTGGTCCGGGCGTACGCCTACATCGTAGCCATGGGCGGGGACGGCCTCACCCAGGCCTCGCGCGACGCAGTGCTTTCGGCCAATTACCTGCGCAAGCAGGTGGAGGACGACCTGGAGATGCCGCACGAGGGGCCGTGCATGCACGAGTTCGTCGCCAGCGCGCAGAACCTCGCTCACGAGGGGGTCAAGGCGCTCGACGTCGCCAAAGCGCTCCTCGATCGGGATTTCTACGCTCCGACCATCTACTTCCCTCTGGTCGTGCCTGAGGCGATCATGGTCGAGCCCACCGAAACCGAGAGCAAGGCCTCCCTGGACGCTTTCGCGGCGGCCATCAAGGAGATCGTCGCCGAGGCCAAATCCAACCCCCAGGCCCTGCACGATGCACCTCAAAACCTGCCCGTAGGACGGCTCGACGAGGTGGCTGCGGCACGTCGAATCAACTCCTACCTGCAGGGCCAGAGCGAAGATCCAGTCCTGCGCTGGAAACCAGCCCAAAAATAGGGCCTGTTAAGGACCCTCCTAGAGGCCATTTCGAACTCGAAATCGGGTAAAATTTAGCTCCTGAACCTCTGCCCAGTTGATCCCCACGAGTTCTCCACGCTGGGAGGGCCTCTTTACCGGTGATGGCGGCCAAAAACCCCTTACCGGAGCAGCCGAGCACGCGCCATTCGCGCGCTGACAGCCGCAGGCCCCACCCATTAGGCGCGGACGTTGCGTACACCGCCGACCAGATCCAGGTCCTCGAGGGCCGGGAGCATGTCCGGCGGCGTCCGAGCATGTACATCGGCTCGACGACCACCACAGGCCTCCACCACCTCGTCTACGAGGTGGTGGACAACGCCGTGGACGAAGCCCTGGCGGGTTATGCGACCAAGATCACGGTCTCCCTCTACGCCGACGGCAGCGTCCAGGTCGAGGACAACGGCCGCGGCATCCCGGTCGACATCCACAAGAAGGAAGGCCTTTCCGCCCTCGAGCTGGTCTTGACCCGCTTGAACGCCGGCGGGAAGTTCGGCGGCGGCGGCTACAAGGTGTCCTCCGGCCTGCACGGCGTGGGTGTCTCGGCCGTCAACTTCCTCAGCGAGAAGCTGCAGGTCTGGGTTCACCTCGGCGGCAAGGTCCACCACATGGAGTTCGAGCGGGGCGTCCCGAAGGGCTCGGTCAAGGTGGTCGGCAAGACCGATCACACGGGGGCGATCGTCCGGTTCTGGCCGGACCCGCAGATCTTCCCGGACACCAAGTTCGACCGCGAGGTCATCCAGCACCGCCTGCGCGAGATGGCGTACCTCAACAAGCGCCTCGAGATCGCGCTCGCCGACGAGAACCTCGGCTACACCAAGACCTTCTATTTCGAGGGCGGCATCGTCTCCTTCGTCCGCGCCCTCAACCGCGACAAGGCCGTGGTGAACCACGTCCCGTTCTATGTCGACCGAGAGGTCGAGGGCACCCAGGTGGAGATCGCGTTGCAGTACAACGACACGTTCGTCGAGAACGTGATCGCCTTCGCCAACACGATCCACACCATCGAAGGCGGAACCCACCTCACCGGCTTTCGCTCCGCCTTGACCAACGTGCTCAATCGATACGCGCGCAAGGCCGGCATCCTCAAGGAGCAGGACCCAAACCTCTCAGGAGAAGATGTGCGCGAAGGTCTTACCGCGGTGATCAGCGTCAAGGTCCTCGAGCCCCAGTTCGAGGGCCAGACCAAGGGCAAGCTCGGCAACGCCGAGGTCCAGGGTCACGTCTCGATCGCGCTCACCGAAGGACTCACGCAGTACCTCGAGGAGAATCCTTCCGAAGGCAGGCGCATCGTCGAGAAATCGCTGACGGCGGCGCGGGCTCGCGAGGCCGCGCGCAAAGCGCGAGACCTGGTGCAGCGCAAGAGCTTGCTCGAGTCGAGCACGCTGCCGGGCAAGCTCGCGGACTGCTCCGAACGTGACCCTGCTTTTTGCGAGCTCTACATCGTCGAGGGTGATTCGGCCGGCGGCACCGCCAAGGGTGGGCGTGACCGACGCACGCAGGCCATCCTGCCGCTGCGCGGAAAGATCCTCAACGTCGAGAAGGCTCGCCTGGACAAGGTGCTGACCTCAGACGAGATTCGAAACCTGATCACCGCGATGGGCGCGGGCGTCGGCGACAACTTCAACATCGAGAAGATGCGCTACCACCGCGTCATCACGATGACTGACGCGGACGTGGACGGAAGTCACATCCGGACGCTGCTCCTTACCTTCTTCTATCGCTATTTCCCGGCTGTGATCGAGAAGGGCTACCTCTACATGGCCCAGCCGCCGCTGTTCAAGGTCTTCAAGGGCAAGCAGATCATCTGGTGCCACTCCGAAGGCGACCGCGACAAAGCCATTCGCCAGCTCGGCAAGAATGCGGAGTCGGCGCGCATGAAGGGTCTCGGCGAGATGAACGCCGAGGAGCTGTGGCAGACCACCATGAACCCGGCCACGCGCGTGCTGCTGCAGGTCACCGTGGAAGACGCGGCCGCCGTCAACGACACTTTCGAAAAGCTGATGGGACCGGACGTCGAGCCTCGCAAGAAGTTCATCCAGGCGCACGCCAAGAGCGTCCGCAACCTCGACATCTAGGTCGCGCCACGTGCGAATAGCAGTTGACGCCATGGGTGGCGACTTCGCGCCCGCTCAAATCGTGCGGGGCGCCGCGCTGGCGGCCACCGAGTACGGGATCGACATCTCGCTGGTCGGCTTGCCCGCCGTCGTGCACCCATTGCTCGACTCGCATCCTCGAATGCAGCTCGTGCCCTGCACCCAGGTGATCGCGATGGACGAGCATCCGGCGCAGGCGGTGCGCTCCAAGCTCGACTCTTCGATGTCCGTCTGCGCGCGCCTGTGTAAAGAGCGGCGTGCCGACGGCTGGATCTCAGCCGGCAACTCCGGCGCGATCATGGCCGCGGCCCTGTTCATCCAGGGGCGCATCAAGGGCATCGACCGGCCGGCGCTCGGCTCCATTGTGCCGACGCGAAACGGCTTCGCCTACTTCCTTGACGTCGGGGCCAACGTCGACTCCAAGCCGGAATACATGGTGCAGTTCGCGATGATGGGCGCCGTTTACGCGCGCGAGATGATGGGCCGGGCCAACCCTAGCGTCGGCTTACTCAGCAATGGCGAGGAGGAGGGCAAGGGCGACGAGCTGGTCAAAGAGACCGCCAAGCGCCTCAAAGCGTCGCTCCCCGGATTTATCGGCAACGTGGAGCCGAAGGACATCTACGGCGCGCGAGCCGACGTCATCGTCGCGGACGGATTTGTCGGCAACATCGCGATCAAGATGGCCGAGGCCACCGCGGAGTTTCTCTTCCGCAACCTCCGCGACGAGATCCCGAAGACGATGCGCGGCAAGCTCGGCGGCCTTCTTATCCGGCCGGGCGTGCGACAGCTCCGCGCACGCATCGACTGGAGGGAGTTCGGGGGCGCTCCTTTGCTTGGAATAGACGGGGTGGCCGTGGTCGCCCACGGTCGCTCGGACGCCCGTGCGATCAAGAACGCGATCCGCGTGACCCGCGATGCGGTGGAGAATCAGCTCGTCGGTAAGATTCGGGCAGAGGTGGGAAAGTGAGCAGGAACGGCCGGACGCGCGTCGTCGTGACGGGGATGGGAACCGTGAATCCGCTCGGCAAGAACCTGGAGGAGTACTGGGACGGCCTGATCGAGGGGCGGAGCACCGCCCGCATGGCCGAGGGCTATTTGACAGAAAAGCTGACCACGAAGTTTGCCTGCGAGGTGCCCAACTTCGACCCGCAGGATTTCATGGACCGCAAGGGCGCCCAGCGCATGGCGCGTTTCTCTCAAATGGCCGTCGCAGCCTCAACGATGGCGCTTGCCGACTCGGGCCTCGACCTCGCCAAGGAGGACAGCTTTCGCGTCGGCGTCGACATGGGCACCGGGATCGGAGGCTTCATCGAGATGACCAACGGCGCCATCTCATACGCGACGAAGGGGCGCCTCAACCCTCTTTACGCGCCGATGATCATCCCGAACATGGCGGCGGCCTCCGTCGCGATGGCCTTCCACCTGCGCGGCCCAAACACGACGGTGACCACGGCATGTGCCGCGTCGACCCACACGCTGGGCGACGCCACGCGAATGATCCAGCACGGCGACGCGGACGTCATGCTCGCCGGCGGCAGCGAGGCGTCGCTGTGTGAGGTTGGCATCTCGGCCTTCAACGCGATCCGCGCGCTGTCGACTCGCAACGAGTCGCCGGAAAAGGCGAGCCGGCCTTTCGACCGCGACCGTGACGGATTCGTGCCCGGCGAAGGCGCCGGCACCCTCGTCCTGGAGTCGGTCGAGCACGCGATCAACCGAGGCGCCCGCATCTACGGCGAGGTGCTCGGCTACGCGCTGACCTGCGATGCGTTTCACCAGGTCGCGCCGGATGAGACAGGCGAGGCGCCGGCCCGCGCGGTGACTCTCGCGCTCAAGGACGCCGGCATCGAACCCAAGGATGTCGATTACGTCAATGCCCACGGCACATCGACGCAGCTGAACGACGCCGGCGAGACCAAGGCGCTGAAGATCGCACTCGGCGACCACGCATATAAAGTCGCGATCAGCAGCACCAAGTCGATGATCGGCCACCT
>JBGPYE010000232.1:0-3333 GCA_041493095.1 Candidatus Dormibacteraceae bacterium | reverse complement strand
GTGCGCTCGCCGAACGCATCGTTGATCCAGGTGCTGAAGTCGGTCACGCCGGTCTGCAGGACGAGCTCGCCGGCGTGGTCGTAGATCCAGTGGCGTGGGAAGCAGCTCGCTCCGACGAGCTCGCGCTCAGAGCGGCCGTCGGCATGGATGGTCAAAGAGAGCGTGGTCCAGGCCACCGCGGAATCGATCTGAAACAGCGGCTTGCGGCTGACCGGTCGCGGCGCCGGCACTCCTGTGCGTCCGCCACATGTCTGCGTGAAGCGCACGGAGGTTTCGGTGACGACCGGCTCAGGACGGATGTCGGGCATCGCTTTAGCCTTGACGGTCACCGTCTTGGGGCCGAGCTTGAGCCGGGTCACGCCGATCCGACCTTTACCGTCCTGGCCGTAGCCGGTGATCTTCCCGTCCTCGACCTCGATCCATCCGCGGAGCTCGTTGGCCTCGCGGAAGAGGTCCTGCTTGTGCCACTGGTCGAGGTCGTCGAGCTTGGCCGGGAGCGGCTCGTCGTAATGGGCCAGTCCCATGGCGAAGGGCATGGCCAGGAATCCCTTGACAGCCTCGAATGGAATCCAGGAAACCGCCGTAACCGAACTTTCAAATTTCATGTGAGCAACGTAGGCCTGCGGGAAGTTGCGGTCGATGGTGTCGGCTGGCGTCTTTGGGTAGGGCCAGCCGCACGGCTGCCGTGGTGCTGGCCGCCTTGCCCGAGCGCGAATCGGCACGTCCAATACCTGTATGGCGCGGATCAGCGTTTTGCTCGCCGACGACAGCGTGATCGTCCGCGAGGGCCTGCGCGCGATGCTGGCCATGACCGATGACGTGGACGTCGTCGGAGTGGCCGGCGACTACGACGAGCTGATCGCGCGTGCGGACGAGCTGGTGCCACAGGTGATCGTCACCGACATTCGCATGCCTCCAACCTTTCAGCGCGAGGGGATCGACGCGGCTCGGCTCGCGCGCAAGCGGCACCTCGGCACGGGGATCGTGGTCCTCTCGCAGTTCGACGATCCGGAGTACGCCGTCGCACTGCTCAGCGAAGGCGCATCGGGCTGCGCGTATCTCCTCAAGGATGGTGTGGCCACCGGAGACCAGCTGGCCAGGGCCATCCGCACCGTCAGCACAGGAGGCTCGATGCTCGATCCCAAGATCGTCGAAGCGCTGGTCCGGCCTATCAACGAAACAGAGCTGTCGTCTGCGGACGAGGAACTTCTCGGCATGGTCGCGGAGGGCCGGCCGATCAACGCGATCGCGTTGGCGCGCGCAACGACTGGCGCGGATGTCGCCGCATCCGTCGAGCAGCTCTTTCTAAAGCTTGCGATGCACGCGACCGGCGGCCGCGACGCAGGGCTTCGCAACCTGCGCCGACTGCATCAGGCGATCGTGGACCGCGAGGAGCAGGGCGAGCGGCTGAGCCGCCTGTTGCCCGGCGGCATTGCGGAACGGCTGCGCCAGGGCGGTCACGACGCGGGTGAGACTGAGCGTCTCATCGTCACGGTGTTGATTTCAGATGTTCGTGGCTACTCGGCGATCGCTGAAACTTCCGACCCGAGCCGGCTTGCCGGTCAGTTGAAAGAGCACCGGACCGTAGCCAGCGACGCGGTTCTTGCCGAACATGGCACTGTCATGCAGTTCGTGGGCGATTCGGTCATGGCGGTGTTCGGCGCCCCAGATCCGCAGCTGGATCACGCCGACCGCGCCCTCTGTGCCGCCAATGCAATCCAGCGGGGTCAAGTCGCGTTGAACGCGCGATGGGAGGCTGCTCGATTGCCGGCTTTTGAGCTCGGCGTCGGTCTCTCGACCGGATTGGTTGCAGCAGCCCTCATCGGAAGCGCTGAGCGCGCCGAGTACTCGCTTGTGGGCGACGCGGTCAATCTTGCGCAGCGCCTTCAACAGTTCGCATCGCCCGGCGAGACGGTGGTCAGCGAGGCGACCTACGCTGCGCTGAGCCGATCACCCCACGCCGAGCGGTTCGGGCCGGTGCCGGTCAAGGGCCGCAAGGAGCCCGTCACCGCCTTTCGGGTTCCCGCTCCTCCGCGAGATAGATGAGGGTTGCCTTGACGCGGCGATGGACCGCAGTCTCTTCGCTCAATCCGAGCTTGGAAAAGATCGAGCTTATGTGCTTCTCCACTGCACCGTCGCTGAGGTGCAGAGCTTTGCCTATCGCGGCGTTGTTCTTGCCCTCGGCGACGGCGGCGAGGACTTCGCGTTCGCGCTGCGTCACGTCGGCGAGCGCAGAGCGCTTGTTGCGAGTTCGCGCATCGATGAGGTTCTCCACCACCCTGGCATCTACCACCGAACCGCCGCGCGCGACCTCGCGGATCGCGTTGACGAGCTGGTCCAGGTCAGAGACCCGCTCCTTTAGGAGGTACGCGCGGCCGGCGGCGCCCTTTTCGAGGAGTGCAAGGGCGTACTCGGCGTCGGCGTACTGGCTTAGCACCACGACTCCGACTTTGGGCGCGCTCTCTCGCAGCCCCGCCGCCATGCGGATGCCCTCATCGGTGTTGGTGGGCGGCATCCTGATGTCCGTGAGCACCACGTCGGGATGCTCTCGTTCGATCGCCGCGTGGAGTGAGTCGAGGTCGCTGCACACGGCCACGACATCGAGCTCGTCCACCGTCTTGAGAAGCTCGCGCATGCCCTCGCGGACGATGAAGCTGTCGTCGGCGAGCACGACCCTGATCGGCATGGCGCCAAGGATAGGGCTGGCCCCACCCACCGGCATGGTGCAGGCACCCTTGGGCAGCGGCCGCCTTCACGGGTAAGCTGCGGACAAACCATGGTTCAAGTCTTGATCTGCGACGACCAGGAAGCTTTTCGCTCCGCCGCTCGAGAGGTCGTGAATTCGACACAGGGGTTCGAAGTGGTGGGCGAGACCTCAACCGGCGAGGACTCGGTGCTGGCGGCCGGGCGCTTGCACCCCGACCTGATCCTTATGGATGTCCACCTGCCCGGGATCGACGGCCTCGAGGCGAGCCGTCGAATCCATACGGCCGACCCCAAGATCGCCGTCTTGCTCCTCTCGACTTACGACCCGGAGGAATTCGCCGCGCGGATCGGCGCCTCAGGCGCCATCGCGTTCATCTCGAAAGGAGCGTTTGGACCCGACCGTCTAGCCGAGGCCTGGACCCGCGCGCGCAGCGGATGAAGGCGCTGATCGCCGGTGCTGGAATCGGCGGCCTCGCAGCCGGCATCGCCTTACGGGAGGCAGGCCTGGAGGTAACGCTCTTCGAGCGGTCGCGGGAGATGCGAGAGATCGGCGCCGGGCTGATGATCTGGCCCAACGGCACGCGGGCGCTGCAGGCCCTCGGGGTCGAGGTCAGGGCGATGACCATT
>JBGPYE010000112.1:0-6052 GCA_041493095.1 Candidatus Dormibacteraceae bacterium | reverse complement strand
TAACTTTCGCGACGCCCCAAGCGGCTGAGTACGGTAAACCTGAGGATACCGAACGTCGAGTAGGTGGAAGGTCCGGGGCAACCCGGGATGGAAACCGAAAAACGCATAGGGGACTTCAGGGTATACAGGAAGGTCGCTTGGGTCATTTGTTTTCCACAGCCCCTGCACACCCCCGTTCCTAGTTCAAAAAGCCCCTCTTAACCGCTTCCGCGCAGGCTTTGTCCACAGCTTCTGGGTCAAATTGCCCACCCCTCCTCCGCAGCCTTCTCGTGCCGTCCGCGAGGCGTGCGACAGGCATGGGGTCCTCGTACCGAAGCCACCTGTAAGCGATGGGTCGTGACCACTCCCGGCCCTCGGCCAGATAGAGCTCCCGGTGCGCTTCGACCACAATCTTCTCGACCTGGGCGAGCAGCCCTTTCTCGACCAGCAGGTCGAAATCCTGATTGCCCATCCAGGCCAGCAGGCGCGACAGCCGGTCGCCCGCGTCTACTCCGCGCTCTCCGGTGGAACGGGGCCTGCGGCGGTGGGGATGTCAAGGACGCTCGCCCGCAGCGTGCAGATGAAGGGAAGGTTGCGGTACAGCTCGCGATAGTCGAGCCCGTAGCCCACCACGTAGTCGTTGGGGATTTGAAAACCGACATATCGAATCGGCACCTTAACCAGGCGCCGCAGCGGTCGATCGAGCAGCGTGACCACCTCGATCGACGCCGGCTCGCGTGCCCGCAGCTCCGACAGCACATAATCCAGCGTGAGTCCCGTGTTCACGATGTCCTCGACGAGAAGGACGTGACGCCCCGCGATCGGATAGTCGATGTCACGCGCGATGCGGACGCGGTCGGACGGCTGCGCGCCGGCGTAGCGCTTGAGATCGAGGTAGTCGATGACGAAGGGCACCTTGATCCCTCGCGCGAGGTCGGCGAGGAAGAAGGTCACGCCTTTGAGCACTCCAACAACGACCAGCGACTGCCCGCGGTACTCGCGCGAGATCTTGCGCGCCAGCGCCTTGACCCGAGTCTCGAGCTCGACCGGCGAGATGAGGATGTCGCCGATGTCCTGCTTGCGCAGGTTCTGAACCTCGACCGCGCCATAGCCCGCCTTGGCCAGCAGCTGCTGGTAGTCCTTGCGATACAGCAGCCGCACGTTGAGCTCGGGGTACAGCTCACGCAGCATCCGCAGCTTGCGGTTCTTCGGTGTGACGAGCGATTGCTTCATCGTCGTCAGCTCGATGTAGAGGTCGTGCTCCGGTAAGTAGAAGTCAGGCGTGAACATCTCCGACACGCCAGTACCTTCCCAGGCGATCGGGAATGAGACCGGCTCGTACACCCACCGGATGCGGTAGTAATCGAGAAAACGCGCGAACTCCTGCTCGGAGGGGTGGGCGAACTCAACGCGCGCATGCGCCGGGCCGGTGCGTCTGACCAGGCGTGAGCGCTGCTTGACGGGGCGGCGCCATTTCTGCGGGACGGAGTTCGGGACGGACGACGCCAATGAGACGACGGGATTGTACTCTCGATGATGCGTTACGAAATGGACACACTTGCGCAGCGGATGGTGGCCGAGCAGCTGGTGCCTCACGGCGTCACCGACCTGCGCGTGCTCAAGGTCATGGCGGAAATTCCGCGCGAGGAGTTCGTCTTGCCGAAGTTGAGGCGTCACGCCTATGAAGACCGCGCGCTCGCGATCGAATGCGGACAGACGATCTCACAGCCGCTGGTGGTCGCGCTGATGACCCAGGCCGTCGCTCCAAAACCGGATGACGTCGCCCTGGAGGTGGGCGCGGGCTCCGGCTATCAGGCGGCGGTGCTGAGCCGGCTGTGCCGCAAGGTCATCACTGTCGAGCGCGAGCCGGCGCTCGCCGAGCATGCGGCGGCGACGCTGCGACGGCTGGGTTTCACCAACGTCGAGGTCGCGATCGGAGACGGAAGCCTCGGCTGGCCGGCGGAAGCCCCGTACGACATCATCGTGGTCGCGGCCGCGGCTCGCGGTGTGCCCCCCGCGCTCATCGAGCAGCTCGCCGACGGCGGGCGCATGGTCATCCCGGTGGACGTGTCACCAGACAAGCCGCAGGACCTCCGCCTCTACAAGAAGCAGGACGGAGAGGTCACATTCCGCTCGCTGTTCCCCGTCCTGTTCGTGCCGCTGCTGACGGGTTAGGGGCTTGGCGTCGCCCGCGGGCTTGGCGACGGCGAGGTCGCGGTGGTGCCCGTCACCTGCTGGAGCTGCTGCAGCAGCTTGCCGACGGTAGCCATCTCGTTCGCGAACGTGGTGAGGTCGCCGGCCTTGAGCGCGGCGTAGGCCGCGGCGTAATGCTGGTTGGCCTGCGTGACCAGGTCGGCGATCTGAGCGACCTGCGCGGGCGTCAACGTCGTCGGTGGGGGCGTTGTCGTCGGCGGGGGTGCAGTCGCGGTGCCGACCAGCTGGTCGATCGCCTGCTGCAAGGTGTCCGTGTAAGCGATCTTCGACTGGTCGGCCAGGATGACCTTCTTGAGCTCGGGGAGACCGGAAGCCGAGGTGGCTTTGAGGTAGATCGGCTCGAAGTAGAGGAACGAGTTGCCGATCGGGACGACGAGCAGGTTGCCCTGCTGGACCTGGGACCCGGTTCCGTGGAACAGGGTGAAGTCGCGCGAGATGGCAGGCTCCTGGTTGATGAGGTTGGCGACCTGCTGTGGGCCGAGGATGACCTTGTCCTTGGGCAGCACGTACGACACGTACTCGCCGTAATGGGCGCCGTCGCTGCGCGCCGCCATCCACGAGACCATGTTGTTCTTGCCGCGCGGGGTGAACGGCATGATCAGCAGGAACTCCGGGTTCTGCTCGCCCGGCAGCCTGAAGAGGACGTAGTAGGGCTGCACCGGCAGGGAGGCGCTGCCTGGCGAAGTTTGGGCGGTCGGTATGTCCCAGACGTCCTCGCGCGCGAAGAACACCTTGGGATCGGTGATGTGATACGTCGCGTAGATTCCGATCTGCACGTCGAACAGGTCGACCGGAACGCGCAGATGTGCGCGCAGCCCCGCCGGCATCGAATCGATCGGCTTGAAGAGCGATGGGAAGGTCGCCACGTAGGCCTGGATCAGCGGGTCCTTCGAGTCGAGGACGTAGAAGTCGACGGTGCCCTCGTATGCGTCGATGACCACCTTCACCGAGTTGCGGATGTAGTTGATGTCGTTGAGGCCCTGGAAGTTGGCTGACTGCGAATAGGGATAAGTCGCGCCGGTCGTGTAGCCGTCGAGGATCCAGTAGACCTTGCCGTCGACGACGACGACGTAGGGGTCGCGGTCGAAGCTCAAGAACGGCGCGAGCTCAGTGACACGGTCGACGATGTTCCGGCGGTAGAGCATCTGGGTCTGGTCGGTGATCTGCGGTGAGACCAGAAGGTTGAAATCGCCCAGCTTGAGCGACCAAAGGGCCCGGTTGGCCCCGCCCATCAGCACACCATGCGTGCCCTTGTAGGAGGTGAACACATCCTGGCTTCCCTGGGGGTAGTCCAGCTCCTTCGTGTTCGACGGCGCCAGGACCGGGTTGCTGGTCAACTCTCCGAAATAAATGGAGGGGTCGGTAATCGTCAGGGGGCCGGTCGGCGGGAGGTCGCGAACCACGTAGTCCGGCAATCCCTCCGTGGTGATGGCGTTGACCGGGCTGGCGGATAGGCCGTACCCATGCGTGTACTGCAGGTGCTGGTTGACCCAGTTCTGGGCGGCCTGCGGCAGCCTCGAGGTGTCGAGCTCACGGGCGCTGATCTCGACCTGCCGGTACTGTCCGGCGATGGTGTAGCGGTCGATGTCGATGTCGTTGAAGGAGTAGTACGTGCGAATGGTTTGCAGCTGCTCGTAGACGGCCTGGAGCTGCGTGTAGTCCCACAGGCGCAGGTTGTCGATCGTCACCTGGTCGTTCTGGACGTCCTTCAACGTCAGCGGCTGGTCGCCCGAGAAATTGCTCACCGTGACGGTGGAAAGGCCATACGCGGCGCGCGTGCCGGCGATCTCGCGCTCGATGTAGGGAAGCTCGTACGACTGCGCGCTCGGGGTCACGAAAAAGCTCTGCACGATGCCCGGGTAGATCTGCCCGATCACGAGCATGGCGACCCAGACGCCGACTGCCGCAAAGGGCAGCCATAGCCGCCTGAGCCACGCATTCACGATCAGCGCGCCGGCGAGCACGATGCCGGCGCCGGCCTGGAATGAATAGAGAGGAAGCCTCGCGTTGACATCGGTGTAGGAGGCGCCCCAGACGATCGAGCTGTTGTGGGCGTACATCAAGTCGTAGCGACCCAACCAGGTCCACGCCGCCAGGGTCACGGCGAAAGCTCCTAGCAGGACGGATAGGTGGGCGACGGCCCGCGGGTTGAGGTTGAGGTCGAATGTGTCTCCTCGCCACGCATAGAGCGCGCCGATCAACAGCACCGCCATGAAGTCGAGGCCCAGAGCCCAGTTGGCCACGGCGTGCAGGAAGGGCAGCGTCAGCAGGTAGAAGGAGACGTCCTGGCCGAGCACGGGGTCGGTGATCCCGGTGGGCGTCGAGTGCTGGAAGAGCGCAAGCACCTGCCACTGCGTGCCGGCCCCACCCGACAGCACAAGTGCGATCAGGCCGGCGCCTAGCAGGCCGATGACCCCGGTCGCGCTTCGAATGCTGGAACGCCTGATCCCGACGGCGCGGAGGCCGGGTCCTGAACGCAATCGCAGCGCGATCAGCATGTTGATGGCGAGATAGATGAAGGCGACCAGGAGGCTGCCGAAGAAGAGCCACACCTGCAGCGAGATCCTCGTCGTGAAGACAGCCTTGAATCCGAGCGCGTCGTACCACTGCAGCTCGGTGATCAGCCAGACGATCGGGCTGGCGAAGATGAAGATGAGCACCGCCAGGCCGAAAAGGCCAGCTCCGAACCAGAAGCGGCGTGGCGGCCGCGGGATGCGGATCTCCCTCGCCCCCTCAAAAGGCCCGCCGCGCTCGAAAGGATCGAACGGGCGGTTGCGCCGGGTCATGTGACTCGAACTCTACCCAGTTCCGAGAGCGCGGTCGTCGGCGCTGAAGTCGAGGTCGGGATCCGGTGGTGGGTTGGCCAGGTGCCACTGGACCGAGGTTCTCAACGTCACCGATGGATCGGAGGTCGTCCAGCCAAGAATCGAGTGCGCCTTGTGAGCGCTGACTGCGATGTGCTGGCTCATCGTGCCGGTGGGCTTCAGGTCCTCGGGCAGGAGATCGTCGGCGACTCGCACCAGCTCCGCGTCGGAGCCCGCCGCGTCGAGGATCATGCGCGACCACATGCGCATCGAATAGGTCCTATCCTCGCAAAGGTTGAACACGTGGCCGGTGGCACCCGGAGTCTCGAGCACCAGCTGCACACCGCGCGCGACATCTCTGACGTATGCGCGAGCTGCGAGCCACGTGCCCGCTCCGATCGGGATGCGGGGGCGACCTGCGCGCAAGCGCCGCAGGATGAACTCCTCCCGCAGCTGGTAGTCGTGCTCTCCGTAGACCATCGGCAGGCGGACGGACGACGCGCCCTGTGCCAGGTAGACGTCCTCGACGTCTAGCTTGTCGTAGTGCTCCATGCCCGGCATCAGGCCGCGATACGGGTAACGGTCGGGGCGGACAGCAGAGTCCTCGTCGAGCGGAACAGGGTCGGTCTCGCGCTCGTCGTTCAGCGCTCCAAACGCGCGGTAGACGTCGATGCTCGAGACGACCACCAACCGGAGCCCTTTGGGCAGAACGCCGAGCACGACCTCTGAGTCCGCGCGCGTCAGCGCGCGGCAGTCGACCACCGCGTCGGGAGCGAATGCCGCGAGCTCCTTGCGATGCGCCGGGAGCTCGGTCCGGTCGGCGTGCAGGTGCTGCACGGGCGGCATGTCATCGGGCTCGAGATTGCCCCGATGGACGACGAGCACATCGTGGCCTGCGGCAGCGAGCTCCTCGACGATGGCGCGTCCGATAAATCGCGTCCCGCCGAGGACGACTACTTTCAAGCCGGGGTTTTTACGGCCGCTGCTGCTGCGTGTGGGTTCTTTTCCACGATCAGGTCGATCAGGCCCCACTTCTTCGCCTCTTCGGGGTTCAT
>JBGPYE010000145.1:0-5128 GCA_041493095.1 Candidatus Dormibacteraceae bacterium | reverse complement strand
GTGGCCGAACATGTCGTACGAGCGCCTTCGACCGGGGTCGGACAGCACCGCGTAGGCCTCGCTCGCCTCCCTGAAACGAGCGGCGGCCGCCGGGTCGTCAGGGTTGCGGTCGGGGTGCGAATCCATCGCGATCTTGCGGAAAGCGCGCTTCAGTTCCTCGGCCGAAGCCTGGCGGGCGCATCCCAGCACCTCGTAGTAGTCGCGCTTGACGGCCAACCGACTAGTTCGTGTCTTCGGTGTCTGGTGCCGGGGGCTCTGGTGGACGAGCCACCTTGACGAGCGCCGGCCTGACCACGCGGTCGCGGATCCGGTAGCCGCGACGAAGCTCAGAGGTGACGGTGTCCTCCGGATGCTCAGTCGATTCCTCCGACCCGATCGCCTCGTGCAGCTTCGGGTCGAAGCGGGCGCCGACGGCCTCGATCGGCTCGAGCCCGTGGGCGCTGAGCGCCTCGTCGAGCTTGCGAACGCTCAGCTCTAGCCCCTTGACCCATGCCTCGTCGACACCTTTGGGTTTGTGGTCGAGCGCCTTGTGCAGGTCGTCGAGAGCCGGCAGAAGCCTGGCGATCAGGTCCGCCGAAGCGTGCTGAATGGTCTCGAGCTGCTCCTGGCGCGTCCGCTTCTTGAAGTTGTCGAAGTCGGCGGCCAGCCGCAGGCGGCGGTCCTTGGCCTCGGCGAGGGCGGATTCGAGCTCCGCGATCTTGGTCTCCATCGAAGACACGGCTCGAGAGTCCGGCGGCTCGACCGTCTCGCTGCGGCCCTCTGGCTCGTGCGGGTCGTGCGGGTGCTTACGCGTGGTCATCGACTCTTAGATACCGCGTACGCATGCTCGGTCAAACTCCGAGGTCCGCCATGCGATCGCTCGCGCTCCGAGCCACCGCCTGCAGCCGGGCGACCGTCTGGCTGTACGCCATGCGCGTCGGGCCGATCACCCCGAGCACGCCCTTGAGCCGGTTCGAGGGTCCGTAAGTCGTCAGCACCACCGCGCATCCCTGCAGCTGGCTCGACGCGTTTTCCGAGCCGATGACGATCTGGAGGTCGGATTCGCCGATGAGCTGGCGAAGCAAGACGGTGAGGTAGCGAGTCTCTTCCAGCACCTCGAGCACCTGGTGAAGGCGCGAGGACTCGGCGAACTCGGGCTGGCGCAGCAGATTGCGGACGCCGTCGTGCACGACCAGGCTCTCAGAGCCCTTCTCGTACAGGTCCAGCACGGCGACCACGCGGCCGAGCAGCTCCTTCTCCAACCCGAGCACCGCGCCCTCGTAGCTGCGCCGGACCTCCTCGCTGCCCCGACCCGCCAGCGTCGCGTTGAACCTGGAAGCAAGCTTGGTCAGCTCCGGTTGGACAGCCGCTTGCGTCACGGTTACGACCTGCTGGCGCAGGAGGTTGCCCTCGAGCAGGAGGATCAACAGCACCTCGGTGGGTTCGAGTGAGACCAGATCGACGTGCTTGATGCGGGCTTGCGAGCCCTGCGGGGCGCTCGCGACAGATGCGTTCTGCGTGACCGCGGCTACGGTCATCGCGACCTTCTCGACCATTCCCTGGACGTCCGCCGGAGCTGAGCGCAGCTCGTTCTCGATGAACGAGGCGACGTGCTCGGGGATCGTCTCGAGGTCCATGAGGAAGTCGACGAAGTAGCGGTAGCCTGAATCGGTCGGCACGCGTCCGGCCGAGGTGTGAGGCTGCGCGAGGTAGCCGAGATCGGCCAGCTCGGCCAGCTCGCTGCGGATCGTGGCCGAGGACAGGTTGACGAAGTAGCGGCTCTGCAGCGCCTGGGAGCCGACGGGCACTGCGCTGGTCGTGAACTCGTTCACCACCGCTCGGAGGATTGCCTGCTTCCTGTTTTCCATGGCTTCAGCACTCTGCCCGGCAGAGTGCCAACTACAGTACCGCGAGAGCGATCTGGTTGTGCAGGTCCATCCCACGCCGAGTGGGCGTTACCCGGCCGTCGATCCTCGCGATGAGACCGCCCGCCACCAACCGGGCGAGCTCCCCGTCGAATCCGGCCGGCGGCGCCACTCCGTGGCTGGTCCGCAGCCCGAGCATGAGCGACTCGGCCGCCGTCTTGCGTGCGGCCAGGTCTTCCCCGTCTGCCTCCGGCTCGGGGCAAGCGGCCATGTACTCGCGCGGCCGGGCGACGTTCCACCAGCGCCGCGCGGTCGCACCATCGGTGGCGTACGAGTGCGCGCCGGCGCCCGCGCCATACACCGGGCGGCACCTCCAGTACGCCTGGTTGTGCTGTGACTCAAATCCGGGGCGCGCCCAGCTCGAAACTTCGTAGCGCCGGAAACCGCCGCGCTCCAGCTCGCTGCAGGCGGCATCGAGCTGATCCCACTGAAGGTCGGTGTCGACCTCGGGCACACGGCCCGCCGCGCGGCGGCGCCACAGCAGCGTGCCTTCCTCGAAGGTGAGGCAGTAGGTCGAGATGTGGTCTGGGCCGAGGGCAAGCCCGCGGCGCAGCGTCTCGAGCCACGACTCGAGGCTCTGAAACGGGACCGCATAGATCAAGTCGATGCTGATGTTGCTCACGCCCGCCGCGCGCGCTAGCTCGAACGCGTGCGTTGCCTGCGCTGCGTCAGTCCGTCTTTCCAGGACGGCCAGGGCATGGCCGTCGAAACCCTGCACGCCGAGGCTCAAGCGGTTGACTCCCCCTTCAAGCCACGCGGCCAGCTTTCGCTCATCGGTGCTCGCAGGATTGGCTTCGAGCGTGACCTCGGCGGTGGGTGCGAGGTCGAAGTTTGCCCGGATGAAGTGGAGCAGCCGCGTCGCCAGCTCCGCTGGCAGCAGGCTCGGCGTGCCGCCGCCGATATAGACCGTCTCGACCTGCTCGAACTGGTGGCGTTCCTGCGCCCTCGACAACTCGCGCTCCAGCGCGTCGATGTAATCGGGCATCAAACGGTCCATGCCCGAGTACGCATTGAAGTCGCAGTAGCCGCATTTGTGCTTGCAGAACGGGATGTGTAAGTACAGGTGCTTGAAAGCTCTCATGCGCCTTTGATGGTGTACCTCCGCTGACGCGCGGACTCGAGCTCGCGGCGCAAGAGATCGACCGCCTGCCGCTCATTGGACACTAGCGTCTTGATCCTCTGACCCATCCGGTCCTCGACGCGCGCGATCTGGCGGCCGATCTGATCGACGTTGGCCTGCCGGCCGCGGTACCGCTCACGCTTGCGCCAGAGCCGTGCATGCTCGTCGCGCAGATCGGCTACGGCCACACGGACCTGGCATTCAAGGCACCGTCCGTCTCGGGTTTCACCGCTCGGGAATTGTTTGCCACAGTCCCGACAAAAAATGAGAATGCTGCTCATTTAGGCAAGTCTTCCTCCCCGCTCGCCGGGGAGGTGGCCCGAAGGGACGGAGGGGGCTTGGAGTCCGCAACCACCTTCAAGTCCGCAACCGTGGCATTGCTCAGCTCGCGGAGCCGATCCGGCGCGATCTCGAAGACAGAGTCAGGCCGGCCCGCGGCCGCCCACACCAACTCGTAGCCGAGCAGGTCGCGGTCCATGTACACGGGGACCTCTGTCGCGTGCCCAAAGGGCGGCACGCCTCCAATCGAATAACCGGTCGCGTGACGGGCAATCTCTGCATCCGCTTTCACCACCGGCTCGCCCGCGACGCTCGCAAGCCGCCGCTCGTCCAGTCGGTTCGCCCCGCTGACCAGCGCCACCACCGGCCTGCCGCCGGCGACGAACACCAGCGACTTGACGATCTGCCCCAATTCACAGCCGACCGCGCGCGCTGCCTCCACCGCAGTTCGCGTCTCTTGCGGAAAGGTTTTCACGGTGATGCCCGCGACCGACGCCGACAGCCACGCCTCGAATCGACTCACCGGTATGAGGATAGGAGTGTTCCCCAGTTGCAATCGGGCGCCACAGAACCGCACTCTTTGTCAGCAATGACCGCTCCATCGCGTGTCGTCGTCACGGGCGCAGCGGGATTCATCGGCTCGCATCTATGCGAACGGCTGCTCACGCTCGGGCACAAAGTCGTCGGCATCGACAGCTTCACGGACTATTACGAACGCGCGCGGAAGGAACAGAACCTAGCCGACTCAAAGGCCAATCCCGACTTCACTTTCGAAGAGGTCGACCTCGTCGATGGCTATCTCCACCGCGTGTTTCAAGGTGCAAAGGTCGTGTACCACCTGGCTGGCCAGGACGGTGTTCGCCCCAGGTCCGGCGGCCAGTTCGACCGTTACGTGCGGAACAACATCATCGCCACACAGCGTCTCCTCGAGTCTTTGAAAGAGACGCCGATCGACCGGCTCGTGTTCGCCGGAAGCTCATCGGTGTATGGCGATGCGGAGATGTTCCCCACGAAAGAGTCGGCGCTGCCTCGACCGGTGTCCCCGGACGGCGTGACGAAGCTGGCGGCCGAGCATCTGGCCCTTCTGTACTCCAAGAACTTCGGCCTTCCCGCCGTCTCCGTCCGGTACTTCACGGTTTTTGGACCACGACAACGGCCAGATATGGCATTCGCTCGCTTCATGCAAGCGCTTGTCGATCGCGAGTCGATCGAGGTCTTCGGAGACGGCGAGCAGTCGCGCGAGTTCACCTACGTTTCGGACGCGGTGGAAGGCACGATCAAGGCTGCGACCGCGGATGTCACCGGACAGGTCTTCAACTTAGGCGGCGGAAGCCGCGTCACGATCAACCGGGTGCTCGCAACTCTCGAGGACATCAGCGGCATCAAGGTGCAGAAGCAGATGCTTCCCGCCGTCCCCGGCGAACCGAAGCACACCGGCGCGTCGATCAACCTCGCACGCGAGCGCCTCGGTTGGGAGCCGCGAGTCTCGCTGCGCGAAGGCCTGACGAAGCAGTGGCAGTGGTTCCAGGCGGGGCACAACGTGGGCTCCCGATCGAGCGCCGGCGACTAGCCGCCGAGGCTCGACTTCCAGGCCGCGCCAACTGGCGCGATGGGCGCCTCACACGACCGCGACGCCGATTCGCCTTCGGCCACCGAGCGACAGGTGTAGACCGCCGCCTTGCTTCCGGCCAGGAACAGCAAGAAGTACTGCCCGGTCAAATCGTCGAAGTAAGCAGCAAAGCCGTCCGATGTGAGCGTGTTGGTGCCCCGAACCTCATCCAACCACGCGGAGGCGGCCGGCACGGATTGGAATTCGAGGACGGCC
>JBGPYE010000146.1:0-5112 GCA_041493095.1 Candidatus Dormibacteraceae bacterium | reverse complement strand
TTGTCTAGCTTCTGCGCGTCCTTCTTGAAGCGATCGAGCGCCTCCTCGCGTGAGAGCTTGCGAAATTCGAGGGCGTGGTCGTTCAGGGTCTCCCCCATCACCGGGAGGCCCAGTGCAACGCCATCCTTGCCGGCGAGCGCGGCATCCCAGTTCTTGAAATAACCCTCCATCACATCGATCATGTGACCAACCAGGTCACGTGTCTCCCATCCGGCGCAGCGCGTGTCGACGTTCCAGTTTTTCGGATCAGAAATGAGGCGCGTGAAGTTTTCGCGGTCGCGGCGCATCACGTTCATGACCGTTTCCTTGCCTTCAGCCGACATCGGGTTGACCGGCGCGATGGTTGCCGTGCTGCTCATGAATTCATTCCCCTCCCAGAGGCGAAATTGCGACCACGCTCCGTTTTCTGTGCATCAGTGCTCCGCGCCGGTCGTCGCCGTGGTCGGTACGACGATCGGCGGTAGCGTGACATCCAATCGGTCGCGGCGGACGTTGAACCATGGCGGCAGGCTCAACGACGAACCGAGGGACTCGGCGGTCTCGTCCACCGTGAACCCCGGGCCGTCCGTCGCGATCTCGAACAGGACTCCGCCCGGCTCACGGAAATAGATCGACTTGAAGTAGTAGCGGTCGATCACCGGCGTCACGTTGCGGCCGGCCTTCACCATCAGCTCACGCCACTCGGATTGGTGGCCGGCATCGACTGCCCGCCATGCGACGTGGTGCACGGTGCCTATCGACTCTTCGCCTTCTGACCCCTCCGGGGACTCGACGACGTCGAGAATCGCGTGGGGCCCACCTTGGCCCGTCTCGAAACGCGTCCTTCGTCCCTCATCGCCGGCCTTGCGAAAGCCCATCTTGTTGACCAGGAAGTCGATCGTCGCGGTTGATTCGGCCACCGTCATGGTCACCGAGTGGAAGCCGCGGATCGCGTGGTCCTGGTCGACCGGGCTGTCTTTCCACGGCACCCAGCGCTTGTCGGAAGCGTCGCCGACCAGCTCGAGCTCGATGCCATCCGGGTCGGCCACCACGATGCCTTCGTGCCCGAAACGGCTCGTTCGCTTGATGTTCACCCCGAGCTTGCCCAAGCGGCTGTTCCAGAACTCGAGGGATCCCTTCGGCACGGCAAAAGAGACCGTTGTCACCTGGCCGCTCCCGGTCTTGCGCTTGGGCCACGACGGCCAGCCGAAAAAGGTCATCGCCGTGCCCGAGGTGCCGAGATAGTCGCCGAAGTAGATGTGGTAAGTGTCCGGGACGTCCTGGTTGATGCTCTTCTTGATGAAGCGCAGGCCGAGTACGCCGACATAGAAGTCGGTGCACTTCTGAACGTCCCCCGTGATCGCGGTCACGTGGTGGATGCCGGGCACGTTGGCAGGCACGGTCGTCCTCATATTAGTCCGCGTTCGTTGGGCGTAGATGACTCGACGATTCCTCGTCGATCCGCGACCAGATCTCCCCCGCCAGCGGCTCTTCTATCTCCTCCTGGAGGTGCGCGACGAGGCCGATGGCGCGCGCGATCACGGCGAGCCCCCGGCAGGTCCGCCACGGAAGCTCGAGCTCGCTGGCGATCGCGCCGATCGCCCCGGTCGCATTGACCGGAAGGAGTCGGCCCGAGCTGTGCGTCGCCTCCTCGGAGACCAGGTTCATGAGCTCGACATGGCGGCCGGAGAGGCCGTTTGCCGCCGCAATTGCGAACAGCTTGGGCGTGCGGGGGTCGACATGCTTGTGGACCGGATGGCCGACACCTGGGATGAGCTGCTTCCTCTCCTTATGCTCGGCGACGATCCTGGTCGCCAGGGCCGCGAGGTCGGTTGAAGGCTCGGCCTCCTGGAGCGCTTCCTGCAGCATGCGCGCTGCGCCCTCGATCGATCCACCGAACCGGTCACCGATGCCCAGCAGCCCCGCGGCCACGGCGCCCTGAAGCGATTCCGGCGCGCCGAAATACGTGAGCCGGGCCGCGATCGCGCTCGGGGTCATGCCGTGCTCCACGAGCGTCACCGTAAGAGCGTTGAACACGATCGATTCCTGCTTTGTCGGGAGCCGGCCTTTCAATTCGAGAAAGGCGACGTCGCCCAAAGAGGCCTTGCCCAGCAGCTCCTCCACGAGGTCGTGGCCCCGGACGACGATTCGATCAGCCGTCGACCAGGCAATGTCCGACTTGAGCTTCTTGCTGGTCACGGCCGGCTGACCGTCAGCTTTGTCTTGTAACCGCTTTCGCCGAATTCAGCCTGGGGCACCAGCGTCACCTGGCTTCCAAATACGAGCTTGGTGTGTATCGCTTCCGCGATCTCTGCAGCCAGCTTTCCATCAGAGTTACTTCCGTCAGGGACCTCGACCTCGATCGGAACCGGCGGCGTGACGGAGACATCCTTGCCCTGACGAACGACTCTCGCCCGTCCTGTCACCCGCGGGCGGAACTCGCCCACGACGGACAGGATCGCAGTCGGATACACGTTCACCCCGCGCACGATGAACATGTCGTCGCGGCGTCCGATGCAGCGCATGCGGAAGGTCTTCCGCTCACATGGGCAAGACGTACCCTCGATGCGGACGAGGTCGCCGCTGAGAAATCGCACGACCGGCATCGCCTCGCGGGTAAGGCTCGTATAGACGAGCTCTCCGACGGCGCCCGGCTCGATCTCCATCGGCGCGCGAGTCTCGGGGTCGATGAGCTGCGGCCAGACATGCCCCGTTCCACAGAAATGCATGCCCTGCTGGTGAGCGCATTCGCCGAACAGAGACGGCGCGATGTCGCCGATGCCCATGACCTCGGTGACCGTGACGCCGAGCACCTTCTCGATGTGGTCGCGAATGGCCGGGATGCCGCCGCCGGGCTCTCCACCAGTGACGATGTGAGTCAAGGGCATGGAGCGTGGGTCTGGGTCGGTGCCCTCCAATCGATTGGCGAGGTACTGGGCGAAGGATGCGGTCGCGAGCAGCGTGTCCGCGAGCCCGGACCGAAGGCCGAACAGCACTCTGTCCGTGTCTCCTGGCGCGACCGGCACCGATCTCGAACCGATTCTGATCAGGACAAAGTGAGTGTGGCCGGCGACGAATGGACCGGCGCCGAAAGTGGTCAGCACGCTGCTGTGCTCGTGGATGCCGGTGGCGTAGTACGTGCGCGTGCCCATCAGCGTCCAGGTCTCCATGTCCCCACGCGTCAGGGCGAGCACGCTCGGCGAGCCGGACGTCCCGCTGGTCTGGTATATGCGTTTGACCAGGTTGGGCTCGACGCAGAGGTTGGTGCCGAACGGCGGGTCCTCGTCGATCGCAGCTTTGAGCTCGTCCTTGGTCGTGAATGGAAGATTGGCCAGGTCCCGGAGTCCGACGAACGAAGACCCCAGACCGGCCTCGCGAAATTTCCGCGCATAGAAAGGAGAGGCTTCCCTGAGGCGCCGGAACTGGCGGTCCCAAGCCCCAGACGCGAGACGGAAGATGTCGTCGGCCGTCGCGGTTTCGATCTCCCGATCCCAGATCCAGTCTCGATCACAATCGTCACCTTTGAGCCGGTTGTGCGGAGCTTCCATCGTCGGGAGACATGATGCGCGTTGGAGAGGCCCGGATATACCCTTGCCGTCATGGCGGCTTTCCTGCCGACGACGGTGGTCGGAAGCTACCCGCAGCCCGACTGGCTGGTGGACCGCGCGATGCTGGGGAGCCGGCTGCCGCCGCGGACGCGAGCGATCGAGATCTGGCGCGTCGCCCCCGATGTTCTGGAACAGGCGCAGGACGATGCCACCGTCGTCGCGATCCGAGATATGGAGCGCGCCGGCATCGACATCATCACCGACGGCGAGGTGAGGCGCGAAAGCTACTCGAATCGTTTTGCTACCGCCCTCGAAGGCATGGATCTCGACCACCCCGGTACCGCGCTCGACCGCACGGGCCATCCCAATCCCGTGCCCCGCGTCGTCGGCCCGATCCGGCGCACCCGGCCCGTCGAGGTGCGAGACGTAAAGTTCCTGCGCGCCAACACCAACCGGCCGATCAAGGCCACCCTACCGGGGCCGTTCACGATGTCGCAGCAGGCGCAGGACGATCACTACCACGACGAGGAGGCCCTCGCCATGGCGTTGGCGGAAGCTGTCAACGCCGAGGTGCGCGACCTGTTCGCGGCCGGGGCCGATGTCGTGCAGCTGGATGAGCCCTACCTGCAGGCTCGCGCCGAGAAGGCCGAGCGCTTTGCCCTGAAAGCGATCAACCGAGCGCTCGAGGGCATCACCGGCATGACGGCGCTGCACACCTGCTTTGGCTACGCGCACATCGTCCACTCACGGCCGAACGGCTATCCGTTCCTGGAGCAGCTGGCGGACGTCTCAGCCAAGCAGATCTCGCTCGAGTCGGCTCAGCAGAAGGTCGACCTTTCCGTCTTAAGGTCGCTTGGAAACAAACAGCTCATCGTGGGCGTCATCGACCTATCGGACGAGAGCCCGGTCGAAGATGTCGAAACAATCGTCGGGCGGATCAAGAACGCATTGAAGTACGTGGACGCCGACCGCCTCATCCTCGCGCCCGACTGCGGAATGAAATACCTGCCGCGCGAGAAAGCCTTCGGAAAGCTTGCCGCCCTAGCGCGAGCGGCGGCGCAGGTCCGAGCGGAGGTTGCCGGCAGCCCGAGCCGGTGACTTCTCCATCCTGCCGGCCAGCGAGGCCAGCTCTTCGATCGCAAGCCGGGCGAGCCTGATCGCGCGAGCGTACGCGGCCTTGCTCGGTGGCTTCGATCGTCCATGCAGCGACGCGTCGATGAACTGTTTTGCCTGCTCCGACGATTCCTTCGCCAACTTCATCCTCCTGTCAGCTCCTCCCAGAAACGGTCGATGATCAGCTCCGCAAACCACTCCGACCAGTACTTCTGCTTCAACTTTTTCTTCGCCAGGTAGTTCCTGAACTCGGGCGTGACCTCGAGCTCCGCGATGAGCAGGGCCACGGGATCGTCGGGCCGGATCTCCTTGATGTACGAATGAGTGGCACTGTACGCGTGCCTGGCCTTTGCGTTCCACAGCTTCAGGTCGTCGTGAAGAAGGCTGGTCAGTCCGGCGTCCTTCAGGTCCTGGAGCTTTTTCTGGGTCAGCGCCATCGTTACTGCCAGAGCACCATGCGCGTCGTCCAGCC
>JBGPYE010000057.1:0-7845 GCA_041493095.1 Candidatus Dormibacteraceae bacterium | reverse complement strand
CGAGTAGACCCATGTCGGTTCCGTAATAGCGGTAACCCTTCTCCATACGCAGCGAATCCAGGACGCGATAGCCGCCCGGCGCGATGTCGAACTCACGGCCCGCCGCCATCAGGTGGTCCCATACCTGCCCGGCCCACGCCGGGTCGACGTAGAGCTCCCACCCGAGCTCGCCGACATAAGTCACGCGCTGCGCCACCACCGGAACGCCGGCCACCCGGATGTTGCGCGCGTGCATGAAGGGGAATCCGTCGTCCGAAACGTCGTCGTCGGTGACGCGTGCGAGCACCGCGCGGGCCAGGGGTCCCCACATGCCAATCACGGACATGTCTTCTGAGGACTCGCGAAGCTCGACCTCTAGATCGCCATCCTGCATCTGCAGGCGCAGCCATCCCAGGTCGCTGTTCACGTAGCCGGCGCCCGTGACCAGGCGGAAGTGATTGCTTGCCAGCCGTGTGATCGTCACGTCAGCCGCGATGCCCCCGTTCTTCTCGAGCAGCTGCGTGTACACAACCGATCCCACCGGTCTGTCGATCAGGTTGCCCGCGACCCGCTCGAGCAGCGAAAGCGCCCCGGGGCCAGTGATCTCGACCTTGCCGAATGAGCTCATGTCGATCATCCCGACACGCTCCCGGAAGGCGCGGTGCGCTTCGGCGAGCCGGTCGAAGTACGGCGGCCGTGTGAAACCGAACAAGCGCTGGTCGGCGCCGGCGCGGCGCCACGCCCGCCCAGGCTCGAAGTAATCCGGTCGCTCCCATCCATGCTTCGCGCCGAACACCGCGCCGAGGTCCTGCATGCGCGTATGCAGCGCGCTCGTGCGTTTCGGCCGGCCCCACTCGTCCGAGTCGTACGGATAACGAAGGTAGTAGTAGTACTTGTAGGCCTCGCGCGCGAGCTCGGCCGCGTAGCGGAAGTCGCGATGCACAGGTCCAAACCGCCACGGCCGGTAGGGGTAGAGGTCCAGCTCGGTCTCGCCGGTGGTGATGAGCTCGGCGAGCGACCGGCCGATGCCTCCGCCGCCCCCGAAGCCGTTGAGCGACAGGCCGGCTGCCAGGTAGAGGCCGGAAACGCCGGGAACAGGACCGACGAGCGGATTGGAGTCCGGCGTCATGGCGTCGGGGTGGCAGACGAGCTTCACGATTCCCGCCTCGCCCATGAACGGGAAGCGCCGCGCGGCGCCCGCCAGCAGAGGCTCGAACCGCGCCTGGTCGGGCGGCAGCGATGTTCCGGCGTGGTCCCATGGGACGCCGTCGATCCAGCGCGCTACGGGATCCGCTTCGTAGCCGCCGAGAACGACGCCGCCCGCCTCGGACTTTCCGTACACCAGGTTGTCCGGGTCGCGGAAGCACGGCATATCGTGCGGAAGCTCGTGCCCGGGCACCGCGAGCAGCGCGGCGTGCTGGTGGTCGACCGGCGTCGAAACAATGAACGCGCCGGCCATCGCCGCGATCTGCGGAGCCCAGATGCCGCCGGCGATGACGATCACCTCCGCCTCGATCCTGCCTCCGTCCGTCTGGATCGCCTTGACGGCGCCGCGATCGGTCAGCTCGATGCCGGTCACGCGATGCTGGGTGAGGACGCTTGCGCCCAGCCCGCGCGCCGCCGCGGCGAGGGCAAAGGTGGCGGTGTGCGGGTCGAGGTGGCCGTCGCCGGGAACCCATACCGCCCCGTACAGAGAACGTTTGGTGATCGATGGCATGAGGCGCGCTGACTCGTCCGCGGAGATGAGCTCGACCTCGAGGCCGATGCCCCGCGCGCGGCTCACGCCGCGCTGCAGCTCCTTCAGCTGCTCTTCGCTCGAGGCAAAGCGCAGGCCTCCGACCCGCTCGAATACGCCGAGCTCTTCGTAGAGCTCGATGCTGTAGCGGCGGAACCGCATCATCGTCGGGGACGGGTTGAACTGCGTCACGAGTCCCGCCGCGTGACACGTCGAGCCGCTGGTCAGCTCATCCTTCTCGACCAGGACGGTGTCGCGCCAGCCCGCCTTGGCGAGGTGATAGGCGACGCTCGCCCCTGTGATGCCGCCGCCGACGACCACTGCCCTCGCGCGATCCACTGAACCAGTAACTCTAGTCAGGCAGAGGCGCCTGTTTAGTCTCTGGCAGCACGAACAGAAGGAAAGTTCCGGCGAGCATGGCCAGGCCGAGAAGCGCGATCGCCTGGCCGAGACCGGCCGACGGAGCCAGCAGGCCGACCGCCTGCAGTCCCACCACGCTGCCAATCGCCCCGGCCACGGCTCCGGTCGCCTCGGCCGTCGCGCGGGCGCGGGTGGGAAAGAGCTCCGCAGTCCAGGCGCCGAAGACTGGCGTGGCCGCGCTGGAGAAGGCGCTCCACAGCACGTTGCCGGCGTAAAAACCCGACGTCCCAGTCGTGAAGCTGAACGTGGTCGCCAGCGCCGTCGCGACGGTCAGGCCGATCGCAGGCCCGCGCCGTCCGAAGCGGTCGGTGAGGTAGCCGCCGGCGAGGTACGAGACAGCACCCACGACGGCGGACACCACGATCAGCACGCTGATCGGCGTCGGCGTCAGGTGCAGGGCTTCGCTGGCGTAGATGGTGAACAGCAGTCCCGCGGGCCCGATGAGAACCGCGCGGAGCGTCGTCATCGCGGCGAGCACGGCCAGTCTGCGGCGCCAGGCCGGCTCCAGCAGGAGCCTCAGCGCTGATCCGCTGACCTGCACGCCGAGCCACATCCTGCCTTCGGGCAGCCGGGACCAGATCGCCGGCGCCAGCAGCACGCCAACCCCGCCGGCCAGGAACAGCCAGCGCCAATGCGGAGCGATGAACGGGTAGCTGACCACGGAGATGCCGGCGCCGAGCCCGGCGAGCAGCGAGAGCACGCTCACCGCCTGGCCGCGCTGAGTACGCGGAGCCTCTTCGACCACCAGCGCGGTGGCCACCCCGGCGACCAGCGCCTCGAAGCACACCGCGACCAGCCTCAGGGCGGCGAGCCATTCGAGCGACGGCGCGAGGCCGCTCGCGAAATTGGCGATGGAGAACCCGGCGACGCCCCCCGCGATCAATCCTCTCCGCCCGAAGCGGTCTGCCAGGGTGGCCAGCGGCAGCGCTCCGAGCGCGCCCAGCGCCAGCACCGAACCAAGGTTGGTCAGGTCGCGCGTCGGAGCGTGGAAGTCCGCCGCGATCGCCGGCAGCGTGAGCACGAGCACAGAGCCGTCGAAACCCAGCAGCACCACGGCCAGGCCCGCCCACGTGAGGGTCCGGCGCTGCTGAGGGTCGAGCTCCACCACCAATGTATATTCGGTCGGCTGATGGCAGTAGTGAGCGTGGAAAGGCTGCGGAAGCGCTACCGGCGCCGCGATCCATGGGCGGTTGACGGTGTGACCTTCGCACTGGAGCCCGGCCAGGCCTTCGGCCTCCTCGGGCCGAACGGATCCGGGAAGACAAGCATCGTCAAGATGATCGCGGGCCTGCTGCGACCTGACGAAGGCACGGTTCAGCTTTTCGGCGCGGACCCCGGCAACCCGAGCTCGCGCAAAGAGATGGGCTTTGCTCCCGAGGACCCGGATTTCCCAAAGTTCTTGCGCGCGGGCGAGGTGCTCGACTACTTCGCGAGCCTGCTGGGACTCGACGAAGCCGATCGGAAGCGCCGGATCCCGGAGACGCTTGAATTCGCCGGGCTCGACAAAGAAAAGCGCCACATCAGGCAGTTCTCCAAGGGCATGAAGCAGAGGCTCGGCATCGCGCAGGCGATCCTCGGCCGCCCGAAGCTCCTCATCCTCGACGAGCCGACAGCCGACCTCGACCCCCTTGGGCGCCGCGACGTGCGCGCCCTGATCGATCGGTTGAAGGACAGCGGGGTGGCCATCCTGCTCAACAGCCACCTGCTCAGCGAGGTCGAGCTCGTGTGCGACACGGTCGCGATCCTGGCCAAAGGCCGCGTCCTGAAAGAAGGCACGATGGCGGAGGTGGTGCCGGAAGGGCGCAACCTCGAAGACGTTTTCGTCGAGCTAATTCAGGCCAACACACCGCAGCGCGATCAGCTGCCGTCGTTCATCACCGAGCAGGACAAGTCGTGAACGGCGCCCTGGCGGTTGCGCGCTACACGCTCCTCGAGCTCTCGCGCCGCCGCATCCTCCTCGTCTTTTTCATCATCGGTGCGGTCGGCATCGTCCTGTTAGGGGTGGGCCTGAAGATCCTTTACTCCGTCGCGTCCGGCCAGGGAAACATCGGAGGGCCGAATGTCGACCCGGCTGCTTTCAACCGCTTTCTCGAGCTGCTCTTCGTGAATTACGTCTTCACAGCGCTGGGGACCTTCGGCCTCCTCATCGCATTTGCGATCGGCATGACGGCCATCTATCACGACCTCGACTCGGGCGCCGCGGTGAGCATCTTCTCCAAGCCAGTCTCGCGATTCGCCTTTGCGACCGGCAAGGTGGGCGCAGCAGTGGCGGCTCTCGTGGTGATCGTCGGAGTGCTGGCGCTCGAGACCCGGTTCGTCATGTTCCTGTTCGGCGGAGGATTGGAGGGCGCGCTGACGGGCGAGACGCTCGCCGTGGTCGCCAACACCGTTGTGTTGATGCTGATCGTGCTGTCCCTCAGCACGTGGATGAACAACATCGTCGCCGCGGTGGTCGCGTTCGTCTACTACAACGTCATCGCCGGCGTGATCGTGTTCGTCCACAACCTGGCCGACCACGGCTTCATCGGCAACGACATCGTCAAGGGTGTCTTCGACGTCCTTTACTGGCTCGTCCCGCACGAGCTCGTCAGCAGCGCAGCCGGCGAGCTAGCCAAAGCGCAAATCGCGATCTCGGGCGGGACGACGACCAACGAGGCTCTGGCAGCAGTGCCGCCGGCTTCGGGTTGGGGCGACGTCGCTTGGTGGGCGTTCACCGTTCTCTTCTTCGCCGGCCTGGTCTACTACGCCGTCCGCCGCAGGCAGGTCTAGACCAGGCCCAGCTTCTTCAACAGGTAAGGCCCTGGCCCTAGGAATCCACACGTACACGCGAAGTGCACGATCGAGATGCCGAGCAGCGAAGGTGGACCGGGGAGCAACCAGAATGCAAGCCCGAGCGGCACGCCCAGGAGCGATGTGGCGAAAGTGTCCGGCCACGTCCAACTACCCAGCTTGTGATAGAGGACGTAAACCGAGGTCGCGATCGCAAATCCGGCGAAAGGTCCCCACAGCACTCCCAGGCCGCCTTGCGCAAGGCCGCGGAAAAAAGCCTCCTCGACCGGCCCGTTGACCGTGTAGTAACCCGCCTGGAACCACGCGTCCCGCGCGTTGGCGGGGACGCTCAGCACGCCTCGCCGCCGCGTCAACCAGAGCTGAACCAGGACCGCCGCCGCGAACATCAGAGGCGCACCCGCGGCGGCGAAGATCAGCTGCACGTCGAGCCGCCCGGCGGTAAGGCCGAGCCAGCCAGGTCGCGACGCCAGCTGGTACGCGACGGCAAATGCCACCACGAAGGGCCCGATGCGCACCAATAGGTCCGGGCGCATCCACGCCCAGCTCTGGGGAATATCCGTCCTGATCAGTCGCGTTGAAGGGGTCAGCGTGGCTGATCCGGAACTCATCGAGCTCGAAGTCTTCTACGACTATCTGTGCCCGTTCGTCTACCGAGCATCGCTGCTGCTCGAGAACGTCGGCCGGTCTCGCAAGCTCAAAGTCAACTGGCGCTATTTCTCCCTGACACAGGTGAACTCCAAGGATGACGGCTGGACGGTTTGGACCGCGCCGGCGTCCGAGAGGGTCCAGGGCCGGCTGGCGTTCGCGGCCGCCGAGGCGGCCCGCCGCCAGGGGCGCTTTGAGGAATTCCACATGCCACTGCTCCAGGCCAGGCATCGCGGCGGGCTCGACATCGACGATCTCGAGGTCGTCGAACGAGTGGCGGTCGACTCAGGGTTAGAACTCGAGCGGTTTCGCAAAGACCTCGCCGACCCCGAAATCCTTGCCCCACTGGAGCGTGACCATCTGCGAGCGAGGCTAGAGCACGGGGTCTTCGGCACGCCGACCCTCCTGTTCCCAGACGGGGCCGCGGCATACGTGCGCCTGGCCGAAGCGCCCGAGGCGGCTGACGCGATCCGGGTGTTCGATCGGGTGCTCTCGGTCGCAGCCGCAGAACCTTCGATCCTCGAGATCAAGCGCCCGAGAAAGCCTGCTCCCGACTAGCTCCCGCCGTTGGGCGCGTAGATCACCACGCCGTCCAGC
The DNA here is from genome assembly GCA_041493095.1 of Candidatus Dormibacteraceae bacterium. Classification (GTDB taxonomy): domain Bacteria; phylum Chloroflexota; class Dormibacteria; order Dormibacterales; family Dormibacteraceae; genus Palsa-870. Next base: position 1,679 of record JBGPYE010000057.1, on the reverse strand, counting down.
GTCGCCACCTCGTGGTAGCGGCTCGTGACCAGGCTCGATAAGACCGGGTAGTTGCTCATCGGATACGTCGAGAAGTCGCTCCACCCTGCCGCCGCCGTGTCGATGATCAAAGCGGGCGGGTGCGTGTCAAGGTCCGAGCGGAGCTCCGGCCACACGTCGTCGGTCGTGTCCCAGTTGTCCGGTGGGACTCCGGAGCCGCGGGCGAAGCCTCGAAGGAAACCTGGAAAGCGGCTCGCCATGAGCCGGTCGGATTCGACGTAGAGCGCCGGCCAGTCTCCCCACACGAATACGCGCTGGTCAGGCGAGGTGTGGTCTCGGATGTACGAGGCGACCGACTGGTGCTGCGGCACGGTCGGCGGACTGAAGTCGTAGGTCAGCGGGTCCGCGCCAAGGTTGAACGTCCACCAACCCACCGCCGGCAGGGCGATGCCCAACGCTGCGACCGACACCACCCACCTCCTCAACGAGAAGCGCTCGAAGCACAATGCACCGGCCAGCGCGAGCGGTCCCATGGCCTGGATGAAGTAGTGCCACGAGAGGTGACCGGCCGCGATCGACCCGACCATGGCGACCGCCAGCCAGACCACGACGAGCCTCTCTTTCACCTCCAGGCGTCGCCACTGCGTCGCGAGGGCGATCGCTGCGATCCACAAGACGGCCATGTTCACGACGAACGGCACCAGGCTGTCCCTGGCGCGCAGCCAGACGAAGCTCGGCGTCCAGTTCGTCGACGCGTAGCCGTACAGGCTGCCGACCGTCCAGCGCCAGAAGCCGGGAAGGGAGCCAGTCAGATAAAGGATCAGAGCGCCGGCGACGAGCCCGACGACGATCCCTACCGAGAAACGCGCCGCGGCGCTCCATCTGTTTTCGGGTGACTCGAGCCAGATGAGGCCGGCGACCGCCAGCAGGATGTTGACCGCGGCGACTTGCCGGAACGCGCCGGCCGCCACCAACAGCAGCCCCGACCACATCCATCGCCGCCGCAGCATTAGAAGGACGGAGGCCGTCAGCGGCAGCATCATGACCATCTCGGTGTTCGTGGCGAGCAGCCGCGGGTTTCCGGCGGCAGTCATGATCCCGTAGAACAGCGCCGCGAGGAGCCCGGTGCGGGGTCCGGCGAGGTCCCGGCCGATCACGAAAAGCAGTGCGCAGGTCGCTGCGATCACCGCCATCCCGACCGCGTGGATGGCGGTCATGTCGTACGTGCCGGCGGCCTGGAGCGTCGCCGCGTAGACCCAGAAGATTCCCGGAGGCTTGTTGTCCACGCCGCCCGACCCGTAGAGCTGCCCGCCGGTGTTCATGAGCGCGGCGATCGAGCCGTAGATCGCCTCGTCCCCGTCGAGCAGGCGATGCAAGAACGCCGGGAGGTGGGCGATGACCACGGTGAGAGCGATGAGCGCTGCCCATAATCCGATCTGTCTCGGGCGGGTCATCGAACTGGACTATAAGTTGGTACCGTCAGCCAGTGAGGAACTGGCGGCAGGCCTGGCCGTGGCTGGGGCTCGCAGTCGTCAGTGTCGCGCTGGTGCTCGACATCTGGCACCGGCCGGAGCGTATTGGGATCGACTTTCACACCTACTTTGCTGCGGCGACTGTTGGTCTACATCGGGGGTGGCCGTACATCTACGACCAGGCGCTCGTCGCCGCAGTTCAAGAACAGCTGGTGTCGAGAGAATTGT
>JBGPYE010000188.1:0-4368 GCA_041493095.1 Candidatus Dormibacteraceae bacterium | reverse complement strand
GGGCTTCTCGGTGCACGACACGATCGTCGTGTTCGACCGGATACGAGAAAACCTGCGCGTCAGCCAGCGGCTTTCCTTCGAGCAGGTCGTGAACCTCAGCATCATGCAGACCACGGCGCGGTCGATCATCACGAGCTTCACCGTTGTCCTCGTCCTGGCGGCGATCTTCATCGCAGGCGGTGCCACCCTGAAGGGCTTCGCGCTGGCGCTGCTGATCGGCATCGTGTCGGGGACCTACAGCTCGATCTTCAACGCGGCTCCTCTGCTCGTTGTCTGGAGGCGAGTTCAGCCGCTGCGGTAATTTTGGGGTCCCCACGAACTCACGGCGAAGCCTCCGAGTTCGTGGGGTTCTAAGCGGTGTAGATTGTTCTCAGACACCGCAACATGCCGACCTGGCCCATAACGTCCATCAGAGAGCTGCTCGAGCCCACCATCAAGCACATGGGTTACGAGCTCTACTCGCTCGACCAGTCAGGTCACGCCGGACGAACTCTCCGCATCTCGATCGACCACATCGAGCCGATCACGATCGAGGACTGCGAACGCGTGAGTCGCATCGCGGGCCCGTTGATAGATCACTCCAACTACATCGCCGGTCCGTATGACCTCGAGGTCTCGTCTCCGGGGGCTGAGCGACCCCTGCGGAGTCATGGAGATTACGAGCGGTTCAACGGCAAGCGAGTCAACGTGCGCTATCGCGCCGGAGAGTCGGAGACGGTGGTCGAAGGCCAATTGGTGGCGGTTGACGGAGCAGGCATCGCGGTTCAAGCACTGGGGGCGCGCGGACGCGCCCCGGTGATAGTCCACATTGAATGGGATGACGTTGTCGCGGGCAGGCTCGCGGTCACCTTCTGAGCCGTCCACCGAGAGCCTGGCGGAAGCGCTGACCGCGCTTTGCGCCGAGGTGGGTATCCCCTTTGAGGAGATGCTCCAGACCGTGGAGAGCGCGCTCGCCACGGCCTACGTGCGCGCCTTCAACCCGGCTGGGTTTGTGACCGTCAAGCTCGACACCGCGACGGGCGCCATCGAGGTCCGCAGTCGCACGGTTCGTCCGGACGGAAGCGAGGTCATCGAGATGCTGCCCTCAGAGACCTTCAAGCGCATGGCTGCACAAACGGCCAAGCACGCTGTGCTGCGGCACATTCACGACCTCGAGCGCGACAAGGTCCTTCGCGACGTCGCCGAACACCGCGGCGAGCTGAGCAGCGGCGTGGTCGATCGTGTGGAGGGCGGGACCGTCTACGTCGATCTCGGGCGCATCGAAGGCGTGATGCCGCCGGAGGAGCAGATTCCGGGCGAGGAGCTGCACCCAGGCCGTCCGACTCTCGTCGTCATCCTCGAGACACAGCACAACCCCCGGCAGGCACAGGTGCGCGTCTCACGCGCCGCGCGCTCGTTCGTGCACCGCCTGCTCGAGGCCGAGGTCCCCGAGATCAAGGCTGGCACGGTTCAGATCCGGGCCATCGCGCGCGAAGCTGGGCTGCGCACGAAGATCGCGGTCTCGGCCACCGAACCAGGCATCGATCCGGTCGGCGCCTGTGTCGGTCCAAAAGGCGTGCGGCATCGCGCGATCCTCAGCGAGCTAGCCAACGAGCACGTGGACATCGTCCCGTGGTCGGACGACGCGGAAGCCTTCGTCGCAGCGTCTCTCGGTCCTGCCAAGGCGGACTCTGTCTCCATCGACCGCGCAACCAGGACCGCGACCGTGCTCGTGCCGCGCGGCCAGCTGTCGCTGGCGATCGGTCGCGACGGCCAGAACGCTCGCCTCGCAGCCAGGCTGACGGGCTTACGGATCGACATCAAGCCGAGCGAATCCGACGAGCCGGCCGGTGAAACAGGCACACCATGAGCCTGCCCGGACCTGCGTCGGCTGCCGCGAGGTAGGCGGCAAGCAGGCTCTGATCCGCCTCGTCCGCCGGGCGGAGGGTGGGGCCGCGGTGGATGTGACGGGTCGGGCGTCTGGGCGCGGCGCCTACCTCCATCAGGTCCCGGCCTGCGTCGAATCGGCCCGGAAAAAGCGGTCCCTGGACCGCGCTTTGCGCACGACGATCCAGCCGGAACTGTGGTCTGAATTAATTCAATAAGTCTTCCTTCTCGCTCGCCGGGGAGGTGGACCGAAGGGCCGGAGGGGCGACCCAACAGCTGCAGGCGCCCAAGCGGGGCGGGTTTCGAATTCGGCGGGAACGGCATAATCATTGGTCGGGCATGAAGTCACACGAACTCGCACGCGAACTTGGAATCAGCCAAAAAGAGCTGGTGAACTTTCTCCAGCAGCGCCGGCTGACACGCAACGCCGCCGCGCCTTTGGCGCCGGGGGCCATCGAGGCTGCCCGCTCGGCCTTCAAACCAACCTCCGTCGCGGTGAAGATCGAGGCCAACGGCGAGCGGCGCGTGGTCCTGCCGCCGACCCTGTCGGTCAAGGAGCTCGCCGAGAAGCTCGGCGTGGGCCCGGTCGAGGTGATCAAGAAGCTGATGGCCTCCAAGATCCTGGCCACGATCAACCAGGTCATCGACTTCGCGACGGCGGAGATCGTCGCCGACGAATTCGGTTTCACGGTCGACCCCGTCTTGAGCGAAGACGTCGTCGCGGTCGAGGCCGCCGAGGGCGATGGCGCCGTCGTCACCACGTCGCGCGAGGAGCTCTTCTCGCTCGCCAACGAGGACCCCAGCAAGCTGGTCGTGCGGCCCCCGATCGTCACGGTCCTCGGTCACGTCGACCACGGCAAGACGTCAATCCTCGACGCGATCCGCAAGACGCGCGTCGCTGCGGGCGAAGCCGGAGGGATCACACAGAGGATTGGCGCCTACAAGATCGAGACGGCCGACGGACACCCGGTCGTGTTCATCGACACGCCCGGTCACGAGGCCTTCACCGCGATGCGCGCCCGCGGCGCCCAGGTCACCGATATCGTCGTGCTCGTGGTCGCGGCCGACGACGGCGTCATGCCGCAAACGGTGGAGGCGATCCAACACGCGCGCGCCGCGAAGGTGCCGATTATCGTGGCGATCAACAAGATCGACAAGGAAGGCGCCAACCCTGACCGAGTCCATCAAGAGCTCGCCAGCAACGGCATCGTCACGCGCCATTACGGTGGCGAGCACGAATGCGTGCACCTGAGCGCCAAGACCGGACAGGGCATTGACGACCTGCTCACGACCATAGTCCTTTCCACCGACATCCTCGAGCTGAAGGCCAACCCCGACCGCAACGCCATCGGCACCATCGTCGACGCGCACCTCGAAAGGGGCCGCGGCCCGGTCGCGACGGTGCTGGTGCAAGCCGGCACCTTGAAGGTCGGAGACGACTTCGTCTGCGGCCACATCTACGGCCGAGTGCGCGCCCTCGCGGACGACCTCGGCCGCAGCGTGACCGAAGCGCCACCGGCCACCCCGGTCGTGGTGTCAGGCATGAGCGAGGTGCCACAGGCAGGTGACATCTTCCAGGTGGTCGGCTCGGAAAAGGTCGCGCGCCAGATCGCCCTGACGAAGCTGTCGGAAAAGCGCACCCAGGAGGCGGCCCGCGACTTTGCTCCGCGCATCACGCTCGAGGAGCTGGCGCGACGGGCAAAAGAGGGCGAGGTCAAAGAGCTCAGCCTGGTCGTCAAGGCCGATGCGCAGGGCACACTCGAAGCCGTGCTCAGCGCGCTGCAGAAGATCGAGGATCCCGTGGTCGCGATCAAAGTGGTCGGCCAGGGCGTCGGCGCGGTCAGCGACTCGGACCTGCTGCTCGCCGGCGTGTCGAACGCGATCATCGTCAGCTTCAACCTCAAACCCACGCCGGCGTCCACTGCGGCCGCGGAAAAGGCGAAGGTCGAGGTTCGCTACTACGACGTCATCTACAAGCTGACCGAGGATGTCGAGCGCGCCGCCAAGGGCCTGCGCGAGCCCACGTACCGCCAGATCCGCGAAGGAAAGGTCGAGGTCATCACCCCGATCAAGATCCCGAGACTCGGAGTCATCGCCGGCAGCCGGGTGCTGGAGGGCAAGGTCAGCCGTGGAGGCTGGGTCAAGCTGATCCGGGGGAAGGAGCAGATCCACGAAGGTCGTGTCAGCTCACTGAAGCACTTCAAGGAAGACGTGCGCGAAATGCCTGCCGGGCAGGAGTGCGGCATCGCCGTCGAGGGCTTCGAAGCGTTCGTGGCCGGCGACACGATGGAGACATACCGTCTGGAAAGGGAAGAAATCTAGTCAGGCTGCTGGGATGACCCCACGAAATCAGAGGCAACGCCGTGATTTCGCGGGGACCCCTAAATTACAGCGGAGGTCGAAATGACCAGTTACCGCGCCGATCAGGTCGGGGAGCAAGTACGTGAGGAGATCATGTCCATCATTCGGCGCGACCTCAAGGACCCGAGGATCGGGTTCGTG
>JBGPYE010000096.1:0-6387 GCA_041493095.1 Candidatus Dormibacteraceae bacterium | reverse complement strand
GCGTGCCGGCGAGCTTGATGCCACCTGCCTTCCCGCGTCCGCCGACCGGGACCTGCGCCTTGACCGCCACAGGGCCCAGCTCTGCGCAGGCCGCCGCTGCCTCGTCAGGCGTGCGGGCGACTTTGCCCGCCGGGATCTGGATGCCAAGTGAGGAGAGAACCTCCTTCGCTTGATATTCGAGGAGCTTCAAATCAGGGAGACGAAGGGTGGAATGGGCAGTCAGTGTTGCTGGAGGCGCTGTTCGCCCAGCCGTTGCAGAAGCTGCGTTGGAAGTCGGCGCTGTTGAAAGCGAGGACCGTGAGGCCGATCACGATGACGAGCACGACGACGAGCGCGAAGCCACATCCGATTAGGACCGCGGGCACGGCCGAGCTCTTGCGGGCGGAGGACTGGGCGCCAAGCGGCCGCCAGGCTGCGCCATCCCAGTACTGCAGGCCGTCATCGGAGATCCACCGCCCCTGCGCATCCTGCCTTGGCACGAGTCAATTATGAAAGGCCGACTGTGCGCGTCTCTGAATGCCCCTGTGCCGGCTCCCGCGGGTTTCCGGCTCCGCCCAATGCCGCCAGTGCATGCTCCGGCGGGTTTCAGGCCCTCTAAAGGGCCTCCAAGCCCCACCCCCCACACCCCCTTCCCAGTCCTTTTACAAAGGAATATTTCCATGCAAACGAGGACTTCGCCGGCGCTCCTTGCGCAGTGCAATCCTGAGCGCCCGTATCAGCTCTAACCGCGTGCGTCCCGGCTCGATCACGTCGTCGATGTACCCGCGCTCGGCCGCGATATACGGATTGGCGAACCGCTCCGTGTACTCCGTGACGAGCTCCCGCCGCCGGCCCACGGGGTCCGCCGCCGCCTCGAGCTCGCGGTGGAAGATGATGTTGACCGCGCCCTCCGGCCCCATCACGGCGATCTCCGCCGTCGGCCACGCGACATTGAAGTCCGCCCTGATGTGCTTCGAGCACATCACGCAATAGGCGCCGCCATATGCCTTTCGCGTGATCACGGTGAGCTTCGGTACCGTCGCCTCGCTGAACGCATACAGAAGCTTCGAGCCGTGACGGATGATCCCGCCATATTCCTGCGCCGTGCCCGGGAGAAAACCCGGCACATCCACAAACGTGACCAGAGGGATGTTGAACGCGTCGCAAAAGCGAACAAAGCGCGCCGCCTTCACAGATGCATTGATATCAAGCGACCCCGCCATGACCTTCGGCTGGTTGGCCACCACCCCAATCGGGTGGCCATCGAGGTGGGCGAAGCCCACCACCATGTTCATCGCGAAATACGGCTGGACCTCGAAGAACTCGCCGTGGTCGACGACCATGCCGATCACGTCCTTTATGTCGTAGGGCTCCTTTGGGTTGTCGGGGATGATCGTGGCCAGGCCGGGCGCGGCGCGCTCCGGATCGTCGGTCGCCGCGACGAGCGGCGGCGCCTGGTCGAAGCTCTGAGGGATGTACTTGAAGAGTCGGCGCACCTGGGCAAAGCACTCGTCCTCTGATTCCGCGAGGAAGTGCGCGACGCCGGACTTTACGTTGTGCACCTCAGCGCCTCCGAGTGAGTCGAACGTCACCTCCTCTCCCGTCGTGACGCGAATCACCTCTGGTCCGGTGATGAACATGTAGCCAAGCTCGTGGACCATGAAGGTGAAGTCCGTCATGGCGGGCGAATACACGGCGCCGCCGGTGCAAGGTCCGAGGATCAAGCTCAGCTGCGGTATCACGCCGCTCGCCTCGACATTGCGCCAGAAGATCTCGGCGTAGCCCGCCAGCGACACCACCCCCTCCTGGATGCGCGCGCCGCCCGAGTCGTTGATCCCGATGATGGGGATGCGGTTGCGCAGCGCCAGGTCCATGACCTTGATCACCTTTTCGGCGAAAACCTCACCCAGCGACCCGCCGAAGACCGACGCGTCGTGGCTGAAGAGAACCACGTCCCTCCCGTCGATCTTTCCCATGCCGGTCACGACTCCGTCGCCCGGAACCCTCCGGCCCTCGAGGCCGAAACCGGTGGCGCGGTGCTTTGCGAAGATGTCGATCTCTTCGAAGGAGTTCCGGTCGACCAGGCGCGCGATCCGCTCGCGCGCGGTCAGCTTGCCCTTGGCATGCTGACGGTCGAACGCTTCGGCGTCGCCGTGCCCCGCCTCGTACTTGCGCTGCCGCAGCTCGTTGAGCGGATCGACCTTCTTCCGTGGTTTCGAACCCATCAGCGCTCCATGAACATCCAGCGGTGGCCCTCGGGGTGCTCGGCCGTGTACCGCTTTTCGGGCCCTCCTGACTCGAAAGCGACCATCGGAATCACCGCCGGATATTCATCTGTCATGCCGCCTCCCCGGGTCGATATTCTCCAAACACGCCCCGCAGGACCGCGCAACATTCACCGATCGTCACGTAGTCGGCGAGCGCCGACTTGAGCGGGATCATCAGGTTGTCCGTGCCGCGTGCCGCGCGCTCGATCTCGGCCAGGTGCCGCTCGACGACCGCCTTCGAGCGGCGGGCTCGCAGCCGTTTCAGCGCTCGCGACTGCGCGACCTGGTGGCGAGGGCTGATCTTCATGATCTCGACGGGTTCGGCGTCGGTTTCCGCATACCGATTCACGCCGACCACCACACGCTCGCCCGACTCGACCCGGCGCTGCAGGCGGTACGCGCTGTCGCCGATCCGGCGCTGCGTCCAGCCGTTTTCGATGCAGGCCACCGCCCCGCCAAGCTCGTCGACCTCCGCCATGATCGCTTGCGCCTCCTCCTCCACGCGATCCGTGAGGTTCTCCACGTAGTACGACCCGCCGAGCGGGTCCGCGACCAGCGGGACAGCGGTCTCGTAACCAATCACCTGCTGCGTGCGCAGCGCGAGCTCGGCCGCATTCTGCGACGGAAGTCCAAGCGCCTCGTCGTACGCGTTGGTGTGAAGCGACTGCGTGCCGCCGAGGACTGCGCTCATCGCCTCGAGCGCGGTGCGCACCACGTTGTTCAGCGGCTGCTGGGCGGTCAGCGTGACGCCGCCGGTCTGCGTGTGGAAGCGCAGCGCCTGCGATCGCTCGTCGGTGGCGTTGAAGCGGTCGCGCATGATGCGCGCCCACATGCGCCTGGCCGCCCGAAACTTCGCCACCTCCTCGAAGAAGTCCATGTGCGAGGCGAAGAAAAAGGAGATGTGTGGCGCGAACTGGTCCACCTCGAGCCCGGCAACCTTGGCCGCCTCGACGTACGCGATGGCATGGCTCAGCGTGAATGCGATCTCCTCCGCCGCCGTCGAACCGGCCTCGCGGATGTGATAGCCCGAGATCGAGATCGTGTTCCAGTTCGGCAGGTTGCGCCCGCAGTATGCGAAGAGGTCGGTGATCAGGCGCATAGAAGGCTTCGGCGGAAAGATGTAAGTTCCGCGCGCCGCGTACTCCTTGAGGATGTCGTTCTGCACGGTGCCGGTGATCTTCTCCGGCGGGCATCCCTGCTTCTCAGCGACCAGCTGATACAGCAGGAGCAGCATCGCCGCGGTCGCGTTGATGGTCATCGACGTCGACACCCGGTCCAGTGGAATTCCCTTGAGAAGGACCTCCATATCCTCGAGCGAGTCGATCGCCACCCCAACTTTGCCAACCTCCCCGTTCGCCATCGGATGATCTGAGTCGTAGCCGATTTGCGTAGGCAGGTCGAAAGCGACGGAGAGGCCGGTCTGGCCTTGCTTTAGCAGGAACTGGTAGCGCTTGTTCGACTCGGCCGCCGAGCCAAACCCTGCGTACTGCCGCATCGTCCACAGGCGTCCCCGGTACATGTCCCTGTGCAGGCCGCGCGTGAATGGAAAGTGGCCGGGCGGCGGCTCTTCCTCACGCCTGTCCTCGGCCGAGTAAACCGGCTTGAGGGGAAGGCCACTGTCGTTTTGCATGTCGCTCATGCTTCGACCAATTCGGTGAGCACCCCTCCCACGCTCTTCGGGTGCAAGAAAGCGATGCGGGTGCCATGCATCCCGATGCGCGGCTCGCTGTCGATCAGCTCGAGTCCCGAGGTGCGCGCGTCGGCGAGCGCCTGGTCAATGTCGGTGACGGCGTAAGCGACATGGTGCAGACCGGGACCACGCTTGGCCATGAACTTACCGACCGGCGAGTCATCGCGCAGTGCAGCCATCAGCTCGATCTCGCCCTCGCCGATACGAAGGAACGCGGCCTCGAGCCCTTCCTTCTCATTGGTGGCGCGGTGAACGAGCTGAGCGCCTAGCGCGCTCTCGTACACCCGGATCGATTCGTCGAGGTCGGCGACGGCGACGCCGACGTGGTGGATGCGGGTCGGCATGCTCAATATCTGTACCAGCCCTCTTTTGTCTTGCGCCCGAGCTTGCCGGCTTTGACCTTCGCCTCGAGCTGGGGCGACGGACGGAACCGCTCATCGCCCGTGGTCCTGTACATGTGCAACCGAGCGTTGTAGGTGACGTCGAGGCCGCTGAAGTCGCCCAGGCGGAATGGACCCATCGGCCAGTTGAGGCCCTTCTCGACCGCCGTATCGATGTCCTCGAATCCCGCAACGCCGGCGTCGAAGAGGCGGTAGGCCTCCTGGGTCGCGGCGTGCAGGATGCGGTTGACGATGAAGCCGTCGATCTCCTTGTTCATGAGCACCGCGGTCCGGCCCATCTCTTTCGCCATCGACATCGCTCTCTCCACCGTCTCGTCGGACGTGCGCGGTCCGCGCACCACCTCGACGAGGTCCATCACCAGCACCGGGAAGAAGAAGTGCATGTTCACGCACCGTTCAGGCCGCGCCACCACATCCGCGATCTTGCTGATCCCCATCGTCGACGAGTTGCTCGCGAGAACTGCTGTTGGGGGGGCGACATTGTCCAGCTCGACGAACACAGCCCGTTTCAGCTGCAGGTCTTCGAAGACAGCCTCGATCACGAAATCGGCCCCGGCCGCCGCCTCGGAGAGCTCGGTCGTCGTGCTCACTCGGGAAAGCGCCATCTCAGCCTGGTCCTGGTCCAGCTTTCCTTTTTCCACCCGGCGCATCAGATGGCCGCGGTTCGATGCGACTGCCCTCTGGAGCTGTTCCGCGCTCTTGTCCTGAAGCCGCACCTCGACTCCAGAAAGCGCTGCCTGCTGAGCGATCTGCGCTCCCATGCTCCCTGCCCCGACCACCGCAAGAGTCGTCACTGGACTGAAAAGATCCGGGTCACGCGGTTAAGAGTTGCGATGTTCGGCAGCAGCCCATCGATCCGCAGCTTGCCCCGTATCAGCTTGAGCGCGACTCCCCTGCCCACTTCGTTGTAGTACACCGGCAGGCCGAAGGGGCCGATCTTCAGGTTGCTGAGGCTCATCACCGTCTCCGCTTCGGCGCGGATAGTGATCGTGCGGCGCGGCTCGAGGCCGTTGTAGACGGTCAGCCGGCCGGCGTCGAAGACAAGGGTCACTCCCTCATCGATGTCGGTGACCCAGATGCCCACGCGCGCGACAAGCGAGTCGAAGTCCTTCCGCTTGTTGGGATTGGCCACCACGTTGGCTTCGATCAGGCCACCAAGCATTCCCGCAAACGCGCTGGACTCCTTGCTCGCGTACTCGACGAGGCCGCCCTCGTCCGCTGTGGCCTCTACCTTTCGTCTGGCCATTCGACCGGTACCCGGGTCGTGCACTCGGTCATCTCCTGCGACGCCTTCGTGTAGCGCACGATGGTCGGCAGGTCGCCCTTTAGCTTGAGCTTGCCCTGGAGCATGCCTTTGGTCGCGTCCAGCTCCTTCGTGGCGACCTGCTTCCAGCGCGAGTAGGGCGCCGTGATCACGAAGTCGCATTTCTGCGCGTCGGCGGCCGGCCCGACCTTGATGTCGCGCGCCGCGCCGTCGTAGAGGTCCATCACCACACCACGCGACTCGGGGAAGTTCTTGTCCGGCTCGGCCTCGATGACCAGCCCAACCGTCCACTTCCACCCCTTGGCGGCCGCCTTGTAGACGTTGGACTTGTTGACCTCGTCCTTGAACTGCGCGGCCCAATCGTCCGAAAAAGCCTCGACCGACATGATCTCTCCTCCTGGTTCCTACGAGCTGGCCGCAGGCGACAAGGTTACCTACACCACTTGAACTTGGTTGCCGGCCACCACGCGGCCCGGCCTCGTGACTCGGCAGTACAAGCCCATGCAGGCCTCGTGTGTCTCGTTGAGCGCGCGCAGCAGCTCGGGTGACGCCAAGGTCGTCTCCGGGTCGCGCGTTATGACAACGCATCGCTCGCACCGGCTGACAACCTCCAGCTCGGCACCGCCGACAACGACGCTCCGGCCCAACCAGCCGATCTCTTCTTCCCGTTCGAGGCCGTCGACGTAGAGATTGGCTCGAAAGCGCCGATGGTCGACATGCACTCCCGCCTGGACGCCGCCGGCAAGGCTCGCCCTGTAGGCCATCAGGCTCTCCTGTTGGCGAATC
>JBGPYE010000251.1:0-2992 GCA_041493095.1 Candidatus Dormibacteraceae bacterium | reverse complement strand
GTTCCAGCTCTCGATGTGGAGGTCGGTGCCGCAGATTCCTGTGCGGAGCACGCGGATCAACACTTCGCCGGGACCGGCAACCGGATCTGGAACGTCCTGCAGCCACAGGCCCGGTCCCGCCTTGGCTTTGACCAGCGCCTTCACTCCCGGCAGAATAGCGACCGCGGCCGTCGAGCCTTGGTTTGCTGCTCGCTCGGTGGCCTGCTAAGCCTGACGCGCTGAGTCGCAGTCGGGACAAATACCGCTGAAGAGCAGCTGGTGGCTCGTCACCTTGAAGCCGGTGCTGGCGGTCACCGCCGAGGTCGCATCCTCCAGGACGCAGCCGGGTACTTCAACGACTCGCCCGCACGAGTCGCAGCGGATGTGCTCGTGGTGCTCGTTCGCGAGCTCGTAGTGGACCTTGCCGTCGCCAAGGTCGATGCGGTGGACCAGCCCATCGCGCTCCATGCCTGAGACCGCCCTGAACACCGTCGAGTAGTCTGCCGCGCCCAGCGCCCGGACCACCCCCTCGAGGAGCTCGTCGATCGACCAGAGATGCGCGTCGCCGGCGGTCAAGAGGTGCTTCACCTGGTCGCTGACGGGACTCGGCCTGGCCACGCAACCACTATACGCACAAAGCTTGCGCAAGTCGTTTGTGCAATACTCTTGCGCGATGGTCAGGGTGGCGTGCGCGGTGGTGGTTGTTCTCGTCATGGCTGGGGCCTGCGGCCCGCCAGCCACCCGGTCCGGGGTGCTGAAGGTGGTCGCGGGCGAGAGCTTCTGGGCCAGCATCGCGGCCCAGCTCGGCGGTTCAGGGGTCTCGGTCCACAGCGTGGTCAGCGATCCGAACGCCGACCCACACGAGTACGAGACCACGACCGCCGATGCACGCGCTTTTGCCGAGGCTGACCTTGTGATCCTCAACGGAGCCGGCTACGACGGCTGGGGCAGCAAGCTCCTCGCGGCAAGCCCGAGCCAGCAGCGGCACGTCATCGATGTGGCACAGCTGCTCGGTAAGAAGGCCGGTGACAACCCGCACTTCTGGTACGACCCAGCAGCGGTGGTCAAGGTCGCTGACTCGATCACTGCGAGATACGAGTCGATTGACCCGGCGAGCTCGAGCGTTGGCTACTTCGATCAGCAACGGGGTGAGTTCTCGAAAGCGATCGTGCCTTATACGGACGAGATCGCGACCATCAGGCAAAAGTACGCCGGGGCTGCGATCGGTGCGACCGAAAGCATCTTCGTGTACATGGCGGCAGCACTGTCGCTCAATCTGACGACGCCTTCCGCTTTTATGGACGCGATCGCCGAGGGCAACGACCCGCCCGCCGGCGCCGTCGCACAGTTCCACGATCAGATCGCGGGCAACCAGATCCGGGTGCTCATCTTCAACGTGCAGACGGCGACGGCGGTGACCACCAACCTGAAGGTTCTCGCAGCCGCGCATCACATCCCCGCGGTCGGCGTCTCCGAGACGCTTCAGCCGCAGGACGCGACGTTCCAGGACTGGCAGCTGGCTCAATTGAAAAGCCTCGAGAGTGCGCTGGCCGCGAGCCGATGACTGAAGCCGCGATCGTCGCCTCGGACCTGGCCGCAGCCTACGGCGCGCGGCCGATCTGGTCGGGCGCCACCTTTTCCATTCCGGCCGGGTCGTTCACCGCCGTCCTCGGCCCGAACGGCTCGGGTAAGTCGACGCTGATCCGGATGATCCTGGGCCAGCTGGCGCCCGCGCGAGGAAGGCTCGAGGTGCTCGGCGAGCGGCCGCATCGCGGCAATCCCAGCATCGGCTATGTCCCGCAGGGCTCATCGTTCGACCCGGACCTCTCGATCCGTGGCCTCGACTTCGTCGGACTTGGGATCGACGGGCACCGCTGGGGCGTGCGTCTCGCCGGCCGTCGGAGCGCCAACGCCAAGGAACGGGCCGCGATCGAGGCTGTGGGCGCGAGCGAGTATGCCGAACGCTCGTTGGGGCGCTTGTCGGGAGGGGAGCAGCAGCGGCTACTGCTCGCGCAGGCGCTCGTCGGCAGACCAAGACTGCTGGTCCTCGATGAGCCTCTCTCACACCTCGACGTGCGCAACCAGAGGGCGATGGTCCAGCTGATCAGCCAGGTGGCGCGCGAGCGAGGCCTGACGGTGCTGCTCATCGCGCACGACGTGAACCAGCTGCTCGCTCACATCGACCACGTCCTCTACATCGCGCAGGGCAAGCTCGCGATGGGCAAGCCAAACGAAATCATCACCTCCAGTCGCTTGACCGAGATCTACTCCTCGCCGGTAGAGGTGATCAGCGACAGTCGCGGCAGGCTGTTCGTCGTCGGGCTGGAAGAGGAAGTCAGCCATCCCCATGCTTGAGCTCTTTCGCTATGACTTCATGGTCCACGCCTTCGAGGCCGGGACCATCGTCGCCATTGTCGCCGGCGCGATCGGCTACTTCGTCGTGCTGAGAGGCTCCGCGTTCGCGGCTCATGCGCTCTCCCACATTGGGTTCGCGGGCGCGACCGGCGCGGTGGTCCTCGGGCTGAGCCCGATTCTCGGCCTGCTGGTTTTCACGCTTGGAAGCGGGGTGACGATCGGAGCGCTCGGCAACCGAATTCGCGGACGTGACGTGACGATTGGCATCGTGCTCGCGTGGACGCTAGGCCTCGGCGTGCTCTTTCTCTCGCTCTATCGGGGCTACGCGACCGAGGCCTATGCGCTCCTGTTCGGCCAGATCCTTGGTATCAGCGCAACCGACGTGTTGTTCACGCTTGTCGCAGCTGTCGTCACGGTGGTCGGCCTGGTCGCAATGTACCGCCCGCTGCTGTTCTCCTCGGTCGATGAGGACCTGGCGAGCGCCAAGGGCGTGCCAGTCACCGCCTTGTCGATCGCGTTCATGGCCGTGCTAGCGGTCGCGGTCACCGAGGCCGTCCAGGTGGTCGGCGTCCTGTTGATCTTTGCTCTGATCGTCACACCCGCGGCGATCGCTGTTCGGTTCACGAGCCGGCCGCCGATCGCCATCCTGGTCGGGGTG
>JBGPYE010000081.1:0-6827 GCA_041493095.1 Candidatus Dormibacteraceae bacterium | reverse complement strand
GCCTGAGCCGGATACGGGCCCACGTCATAAGGCGACTGCTGGTTCGGCGGGAGGATCGGGAACCACTGAGCAGTCAGGTCCGGTCCGAGCGATTTGTTGAGCAGCGCCATCACCAGCGGCGTGTCGGTGAAGTTGAGCGTCTGCGTCATGTCGCCTTTGACGATCAGTGAATCGATGGGCGTCCACGGCTTCGGCTGATAGCCAAGGAGCGTGAACATCGCGGGCAGCTGGTGTTCTGCTTTGGCCTGATCGATCCGATCGTTAACGCCCTGCGCATAGGCGGTAAGGGCCTGGCCAGACCGGCTGTTGGGGCCAACGGCGGCCCACTCGGCCTGTGCGGTGCGCAGCAAACCGAGCTGCAGCTCGAACCGATCGCTTTCGAGTGCGGCCTTGCCAACCACCTCGGACAAGCGACCCTCGCCCTGGCGACGCAGCAGGTCCATCTGGAACAGGCGGAAGCGCGCGTGGACGTAGCCCGTGGCAATGAAAAGATCGTGGTCGGTCTGCGCGACGACGTGCGCGGTCCCGTCGCCCTCGAGCGTGACCTTGACCGGCTCCTGAAGCCCGGCGAGGTGAAGAGTCTGGGTGCCGACGACTGCGTCTTGCGCCATGGTCCACGCGCCGGTGACCGGGTTGAACGCGGGACCGAGGGCGGGCAGGGGGCCGGCGGGATAGAAGGACGCGTAGAGCACGGCGCCCGAAACGGTCAGGGCCGCGAGTACGTTGATTGCGCTCCGCGACCTCCCTCGCCTCCTGTTGCTCCGCCGCGGGGCGGCGACCGGAAGGTCAGGCTCGGGGGTCTCTTTCTCTTTGAGGGCGGGGGCGTCGACGGCGGGGTCCAGCGTCACTGGCGCAAGTTTGGACTAGAGTCGCGCGGCTCGCAGCGCCAGGTATCGGCGCTCGGGAAGGCTCGCCGTCATCCGCGCGGCCAGCTCGTACGACTTGCGAGCGCCGTCCGTGTCGCCCGCGCGCTCCAGGAGGTGCGCCCGGACCGCCTCCAGCCGGTGGTTGTGCGCCATGCGTTCGTCCCTGTCCAGGGTGCCGAGCAGGGCAAGACCGGCGAGCGGTCCGTGAACCCTGGCCACGGCCACTGCGCGATTGAGCGTGACCACAGGCCCTGGCGAAACCTGTTCGAGGACCTCGTACAGAGCCAGGATCTGCGGCCAGTCCGTTTCGCCGGCCGTGGGCGCCTCGTCATGCACAGCGGCGATGGCTGCCTGCAGCTGGTAGGGACCCACCGGCATCTTGCCGAGCGTGCGGGTCAGGAGCTCGACGCCTTCGGAGATCTGGGCTGCGTTCCACAGGTCACGTTGCTGGTCGTCGAGCGGAACGAGCCAGCCACCCTTATCGGTGCGGGCCGCGCGGCGCGCGTCGGTCAGCAGCATCAGGGCCAGCAGGCCTGCGACCTCGCCCTCCCCTCTCACGAGCTCGTGCAGCATGCGCGCCAGGCGGATGGCCTCCGTGGTGAGGTCGGCTCGATGCAGCGTTGGGCCGGAGCTCGTTGTGTAGCCCTCGTTAAAAACGAGATAGAGCACCTGCATGACCACGCGGAGGCGGTCGGGCCGCTCTGCCTCGGGCGGGGGCTCGAATCGCATGCCCGAGGCCTTGATGCGCTCCTTGGCCCGGCTGATGCGCTGCGCCATCGTGGCTTCGGGAACCATGAAAGCTCGCGCGATCTCTGCGGTGGTAAGCCCACCGACGGCGCGCAGCGTGAGCGCGAGCTGCGATGGCACCGAGAGCGAGGGATGGCAGCACAGGAACAGGAGCGTGAGCGTGTCGTCCTGCTCGGATGCCTGGCCCTGGCCCGGCAGGTCGAGGACGGCCGCGGCCTGCTCTCGATGTTGCCGCGCGCTCTCGCTTCGCCAGGTGTCGATGAGGCGTCGCGATGCCACCGTTAGCAGCCACGATCGCGGGTTGTCGGGCACGCCTTCCGCGGCCCACTGCCTTGCCGCGACGAGGAGCGCTTCCTGCACTGCATCCTCGCAGGCGTCGAATTGGGCGTGCCGCCGGATCAGCGTGCCGAGGACCTGCGGCGCAAGCTCGCGCAGCAGGTCCTCGATTGACGGCTGCTTCCTCAAAAGTCCGGTGGCGCGTCCATGACCTGGCGCACCTCGATCGGCACCTTGACGAAGGCGACGATCTTCGAGGCGATCTCGATCGCGCGCGCCTCGCTTTCGACGTCGACGATCCAGTAGCCGACGAGCGATTCCTTGGCTTCGGCGAATGGTCCGTCGGTCGGAACGGGGATGCCGTTCTTGATGCGAACGGTCTTGGCCTGGCTTCCGTCTGCCAGCCCTTCGGCGCTGACGAGCTCGCCGGACTTCCGTAGATCCCCGTCGAGATCCTTCATGAACTGGATCATCTCGAGCATCCACTCCTTGCCCATCGCTGCCAAGCCGGCCTCGGCGGACCCGAACGTCATGATCATGTACTTCATCTGATTACTCCCTATGATTCGGCGCCTCAACGCGGGCGCTCTCACCCCTAGGTCGGAGCAGTCGCCCCGTTCTCGACATGGCGCCTGAGGCCCGGCCGAGGGTTTTCGGTCCGGGTCTCAAGACTCTTCTGTGCCGGCCTCTTCTCTGCCGCGTCTTGCGAGCTCCGCCACGACGGCCGCATCGGCCAGCGTGGTCGTGTCGCCGAGCGGGCGGTTCTCTGAGACGTCGCGCAACAGGCGCCGCATGATCTTGCCGGAACGCGTCTTCGGCAGCTCGGGCGTGAAGACGATGTTGGCTGGGGCGGCGAACTTTCCGATCACCTTACCGACGTGGTCGCGGAGCTCGCGCATCATCTCCGGAGAGCCTTCGCGACCGCCCTTCAAGGTGACGAAGGCGACGATCGCCTGGCCCGTTTGCGCGTCGATGCGACCTGCGACTGCCGCCTCGGCCACCGCCGGGTGGCTGACGAGCGCGCTCTCGATCTCGATGGTCGAGATTCGATGGCCGGATACGTTCATCACGTCGTCCACCCGGCCGAGGAGCCAGAAGTCGCCATCCTCATCGATCCGCGCGCCGTCTCCCACGAAGTAGGTGTCCTTCCAGCGGCTCCAGTAGGTCTTCTCGTAGCGCTCCGGGTCGCCGTAGATGCCGCGCAGCATCGCCGGCCACGGCTTGCGGATGACGAGATAGCCGCCACCGCCGGGAGGGACTTCCTTACCAGCCTCGTTGTAGACCGCCGCGTCGACGGTGGGAAAGGGCTTGGTCGCCGAGCCGGGCTTGAGCGTTGTGATGCCGGGCAGCGGGGTGATCAGGATCATGCCGGTCTCGGTCTGCCACCACGTGTCGACCACCGGCGTGCGGTTGCCGCCGATGTGCTCGCGGTACCAGACCCACGCTTCAGGGTTGATCGGCTCGCCGACCGATCCCAGCACGCGCAGGGAGCT
The DNA here is from genome assembly GCA_041493095.1 of Candidatus Dormibacteraceae bacterium. GTDB lineage: Bacteria > Chloroflexota > Dormibacteria > Dormibacterales > Dormibacteraceae > Palsa-870. Next base: position 3,445 of record JBGPYE010000081.1, on the reverse strand, counting down.
GAGGTCGTGCTTCTGCGCATATTCGGGTCCCCACTTCATGTGGGTCCGGATGGTCGTCGGCGCGGTGTAGAGGATGTCGGGCTTGTAGCGCTCGACGATCTGCCACCAGCGGTCCTTGTCGGGAAAATCCGGCGTGCCTTCGTAGACGATGCCGGTGGTGCCGTTGGCCAGCGGGCCGAAGACGATGTAGCTGTGCCCGGTCACCCAGCCGATGTCGGCGGCGCACCAAAAGATCGATTGATGCTTGACGTCGAAGATGTAGTGGTGCGTGGTCGCGACGCCGACCATGTAGCCGCCGGTGGTGTGGATGATGCCCTTGGGCTTGGCGGTCGTGCCGCTCGTGTAGAGAAGGTAGAGGAGGTCTTCCGAATCCATCGGCTCGCAGGGGCATGACTTGGGGTCGTCGGTCTCGCCCTTCAACACATCGTGCGACCACACGTCGCGGCCCTGCTTCATGTTGATCTCGCCACCCGTCCTCTTGACGACGAGGCATGTCTTGACGGTCGGCGAAGCGTCCAATGCTGCGTCGGCGTTGGCCTTGAGCGGTACGCGGTTGCCGCGCCTCCAGCCTTCGTCTTGAGTGATCAGCAGCGTGCATTGCATGTCGTTGAGACGGTCTGAGAGCGCCTCGCCGCTGAAGCCTCCGAAGACGACGGTGAAGGGGGCACCGAGGCGGGTGCAGGCCAGCATCGCGACAGGCAGCTCGGGAACCATGCCCATATAGATGCCGACGGGGGTGCCCTTCTTGACGCCCAGCTTCTTCAGCCCGTTGGCGAACCTCACGACATCGCGCTGCAGCTCGCCGAAGGTGATCTCGCGCCGGTCGCCCTCGGGCTCACCCTCCCAGAAATAGGCGACCTTGTCCTTGCCGCCGCGTTCGACGTGCCGGTCGACGCAGTTGTAGCAGACGTTCAGCTTGCCGCCGATGAACCACTTGGCGTAGGGCGGCTTCCATTCGTAAAGCTGCTTCCAGGGCTCGAACCAGGAGATCCGCTCGGCTTCTTTGGTCCAGAACTCGTCGAACCCACGTTCGTAGATGTCCGGCTGCGCGTTGGCCTGGCGGCTGAACTCGGCCGACGGCGCATACCGCCGGTGCTCGACCTGCATGGTCTCGATCGCGTGGCCATCAGACGGGCTTTCGCTCATCTCGTTACGCAAGCTTAAGCCGAGTCGGGGAGGCTACTCTTTGCAGCCCTGGCGCACCGCGTGCAGCTCTTGGCGGAAGTTATTGGTGGAAAGCGCTGTTGAATTTTGATTCAGTGGAACGCGTGAGCGAGAAACCGAGCCGGGCGAGCATCGACCGCTTCTCTGTGATCCTGGTCGCGGTCGCGGCTGTGATGTGGGTGTCCGACGCGTACTTCCGCAACCAGCTGATCAAGCACCTCAGCCCGACGCAGATCGTGGTCGCGGAAGATGCCCTGATCGCACTGTTCCTGCTGCCCGTGCTGATCCGCAACTGGCATGAGGTTCGCGGGCTTGGGACGCGAGGGTGGATCGCGGTTGGACTCATCGCCGTGGGCGCGCAGTCGCTTGCGACGATCCTGTTCACCGCGTCGTTCTCGTACCAGATCTACGCCGAGACGTTGGTGCTCCAGCAGACGCAGCCGCTGATCGCGATCCTTTTGGCCTGGATCGTGCTCGGTGAGCGCCGCCGTCCCTGGTTCTGGCCCGCCGCCGCGGTGGCCCTGGTGGCCGTGTACCTCGTGGTGTTTGCGCAAGATCCGCTGGCTCCGGTGTCAGCGCTGCAGCGGGGACGATTCGAGGCCGGCCTGTTCGCCCTTGGAGCGGCGGTTTTTTGGGCCAGCGGCACCGTGCTCGGTCGCTACGCGCTGGGATCGATTAGCTTCTGGAGCATGACCTCGCTTCGCTTCACGCTCGCCCTGCCGGTACTCATCGTGATCGTGCTCGTGCAGTACGGGCCTTCGGGATTCGGCCACTACCAGCCGAGTGACTTCTGGCCGAACCTGCTCGCGATCGCCATCGTGCCGGGCCTGCTGGCCTTGCTCCTTTACTACCGCGCGCTATCCAAAACGCCGGCCTCCATCGCAACCATCGCCGAGATGGCCTACCCGGTGGCCGCCACACTCATCTTCTGGCTGCCCTCGCCGGTGGGTTTCAATCAGCCGCTGCTGCCGCTGCAGATCGTCGGCACGGCGCTGCTGCTGTGCGTGATCGTCTTCCTCAACTGGACGAAGGAGAAAGCGCCGCCCGTCGTCGTTCAGGCGGGGATATTCAAGCCGGTAGAGGGCTAGGAGGCACCATGGCCGAGTACGGAACGTCAGTCGTAACGACGGCATCGCCCGATCGCGTCTGGAGGATCTGGTCCGATATGTCCACGTGGGGCGACTGGAATCCCAATGTCTCGACCATGGATTGGCAGGGTGGGTTCGTTCAGGGCTCAGAGGGCGTGATGAACACGCGTACTGGTCAGCACCACAAGATGAAGCTGCTCGAAGTTCAGTCGGGTCGGTCCTTTGTGCTTGAGACGAGAGTCGTTCCGGGCACGAGGTTTGTCTTCAACTGCCGGATTGATCCGGTCGGTGGCGAGGCCAAGATCAGCCAGATGGTCGAGGTGAAGGGACCATTGGGGCCGCTCTTGGAGCGGATGATGGGTCCGCAGGTTTCGAAGGAATTTGGGACCCTGCTGGCCAACCTGGCCGAGAGAGCAGAGGCGATCTAGCTCAGGCGCGCCAGCGCGGCGCGCACGAGGTCCGCTTCACCTGGCTCCATGTGGCTGGCCAGGTTGCGGTCGAGGCTGCGCAGGAAAACCGTGTGGCCTTTTTCATAAGCGATCTTGCCCTTCGCCGTCAGGTGGGCATAGACGCCACGGCGGTCGGTCGGACACGAGTGCCGATCGATCAGGCCGGCCTTGATCATCTGGGTCAGGCGGCGCGAGGCGCCGCTCTCCGAGATGCCCGCGACGCGGGCGAGGTGCTGGAAACGCAGCATCGCGTCGGGGGCTTGGTTGAGCTCGGCGAGCACCTGGTACCAGGCAAACGGGATGCCGGTTTTCGGAAGCATGTCCTTCTCGAGGGCGGCCAGCATCGAGCAGTGGGCGCGGGAGATGTTTTCCCACACTTTTTCAGCTTTCGAGCTGGTGAGCTTTGGCATTGGGGGTAATCCTATTCACTGGGCTGCATATATAGAAGGACGAGAGGGGACCGGTTTTTGGGGCCCCTCTCAAATCAGTCGTTACTTGGACTGGACGAGCTCTTCGACCTTGACGACGATCTCGGCGTCGACCTCGAGCTTGATCGTGCGGCTGGCGAACGGAACCGCGCCGGCGAAGCCGTCCCAGTTGAGTCCGAAGTCCATCCGGTTGAGCTGACCGCGGGCGCTGATGCCGACGCGCTCCTTGGCGCCGAACGGGTCCGGCAGGCGGCCTTCGATCGTCGCGTCAAGCGTGATCGGCTTGGTGGTCTCCTTGACTGTGAGCTCTCCCTTG
>JBGPYE010000014.1:0-13279 GCA_041493095.1 Candidatus Dormibacteraceae bacterium | reverse complement strand
CCCCGCACCGTGGATGCGGGGCTGCTGACCGAGCGCGCGCAGGAGGCAACGCCGACATCAGCGAAGCCCGGCCGACCAGGCCGATGGATTGTCGAGCGCTTCCCCGGGCTGGCCACTAAATGAGAGCGGAGGATTTCGTAGCGCTGCGGCGCGACGACTGGAACAGGCTCGAGGACCTGCTCGCGAGAGCGGGTGGAGGCAGTCTCAACGGGCTGGCGCCGGCCCAGGTGCTGACGCTCGCGGCGCTTTACCGCCGCGCCACCGCGGACCTGGCTCGAGCGCAGCGAGACTGGCCGGACGAACCAGTCCAGCGCTACCTCAATGGCCTCGTCGCGAGGGGCCACGGCATCGTCTACCGCCGCGGCGGCGAGGTATGGCGAAGGATTCGCACCTTTTACACCGAGACGCTTCCACGCACGTATCGCGAGGCGGCGCCGTTCCTTCTCGCCGCGGGAGCGCTGCTGTTCGTGCCGGCGATCGTCAGCTATTTCGTCGTGCTGGCGAATCCCGATGCGGCTTACGCGATCGCGCCCGCCAAGCTCATCGAAAAAGTACATCGCCACGAGCTGTGGACCAACATCCCGCCCGCCGATCGAATCGCGGTAGCCGGCGAGATCATGGCCAACAACATCTGGGTCTCGATGCTCGCCTTCTCGTTTGGGGTGGTCTTCGGCCTGCCGGTGATCTACGTGATGATCTCCAACGGGATACACCTCGGCGGGGTGTTCGGCCTGACGCAGGCTTACGGTCTGAGCGGTGGGCTGTTCGAGTTCGTCATCGGGCACGGAGTGCTCGAGCTGTCCATCATCATCGCGCAGGGCGCAGGTGGACTGATGATGGGTTGGGCGCTGATCGCGCCGGGCAATCGCAAGCGGTCCGACGCCCTCGCAATTGCGACCAGGCGCGCCTTCACGCTGCTGCTAGGTCTTGCGCCTCTGCTCGTTGTCGCCGGCATCATGGAGGGCAACATCTCGCCGTCGAATGCGCCATTTGGGGTCAAAGTTGCGATCGGGCTTACGACGGGGCTGCTCTTTTATTCCTACCTGATCCTCGTCGGTCGCCCCGCTCACAGCAGCGCGCGCTCCTTGAGCTCGAGATAGCGTTCGACCAACGCCGGCGAAAGGCTGCCCGCCACCACGTCCAGTCCGAGCACCCCTCCGCGCCGCAGCAGCTCGAAGCTCTCGCGGCGGCTGGCGACAAACTCCTCCGCGGCCGCCCATTCGTAAGCACGTGACGACGCGGTGATGGGAGCGTCGCGGGCGCTGAGCACGGAAGGATCCGACATCGCCACCACCAGGACGAGATGCTTTCCGGCCAGCCGGAGACAATGGGCGACGAGCTCCTTCGAGGCTTCGCGGTCCTGCACGTCGGTGAGGATGACGATCATCGATCGCCGGCCCAGGCGCAGCGCCAGGTGCGTCATCGCGTGGCCGAAATCCGGCTCGACGTAGCTCGCCGTGATCGCGTAAAGCGCTTCGGTCAACCGGCGGATCTGCGTGCTGCCGCGTTCGGGTTTGATGAGGCCGGTGACACGATCGTCGAAGGTCATGAGCCCGACGCGATCTCCATAAGCCTGGGCCACCCACGCCAGCATCAGCGCCGCGTTGACCGCGTGGTCGAGCTTGTCCAGGTCGCCCGCCGGCGCGGTCATGAGGCGCCCGCAGTCAAGCGCGATCATCACCTGCTGGCCGCGTTCCGCTTCGACCTCCACGACGACGGGACGGTCGCGCCGTGCCGTGGCGGTCCAGCTCACGCGCCGAATGTCGTCGCCGCGGACGTAGTCGCGCAGCCCGGCGAATGCGGTGGAGGCGCCTGGAGGCCGAGCTCGACGCATGCCCACCATCGCCCGCAGGTCGCGCCGCAAGGTCAGCTGGACCCGCTTGATGGCGACGACGTTAGGGAAGACCGCGACCTCATCCGAAACCTGCAGCCGGACCTGGCGGCGCCACCAACCGTCGTCGCGCCACACCCGGAGGTCCACGGAGCCGAACCGGAACGCGCCTCGACGCGGAGAAGAAGTCTGGTAGGTGACGCGCAGCCGCCCGGCGCGGTCGAAGCGGCTCTCCACCTCGCGAGGGTGCGGCCTGAGCTCCGCCGGCGCGTGGTCGGCGATCCTGGCCGACAGCCCGGCTGCAGCGGGGTTCTCGACGATGACGGTGACGTCCTCCTGCTCGCCGAGCGAGAACGGTTCGGGCATCGTGCGCCGGACCAGGTAGCCCGAGCGGCCAGGCAGAAGCGCCAGGTCGCGCGCCGCGATGACGACGAGACCTATGTGGTAGGCGATGGCGACAAAGCCGATCACCGGCGAGACCACCGCCAGCGCGATCAGCACCGCGCCGATCGCCACGGCCCAGAGCAGCCGGGGTTGAGGCGCGAGCCCTTTTAGCGAGGTGGGACGACCCGGCTGGCCACGGCTTCGAGGACGCTGTCCGGGGTTTGGCCCCCGACCTCGGCCTCAGGACGGAGGATCAAGCGGTGTCGAAAAGCCGGCGCCAGCAGCGCCTTCACATGGTCCGGCGTCACAAACTGTTGCCCTTCGAAGGCGGCATACGCGCGTGCCGCCAGCATCAGCAATACCTCTGCTCGCGTGCTTGCGCCAAGTGCGATCTCGGGCGCCGTGCGGGAGGCGGAGGCGAGGTTCACGATGTACGCGCGAATCTTCTCGTCGAGGACCACCTTCGCCACATCCACCCTGCACGCTTCGATGTCGGCCGCGCCGAGAACTGGCTCGACACCGGCCTTGACCGGATCGCGAAGCTCGATCCCCGACTCCCAACGCCGGAGCACCTCCATCTCGTCAGCCGGCGACGGATACTCGAGCCGGACTTTGAAGAGGAAGCGATCCTGCTGAGCTTCCGGCAGCGGGTAGGTGCCTTCGTACTCGATCGGGTTTTGCGTCGCAAGGACGAAGAACGGCGCGGGGAGCGCGAGCTGCTGCCCTTCCAGCGTCACGCCGCGTTCCTCCATGGCCTCGAGAAGCGCCGACTGGACCTTCGCGGGCGCGCGGTTGATCTCGTCCGCCAGAAGCACGTTGGTGAAGATCGGTCCGCGGCGCAGCGCGAACGTGCGATTCGCGAGGTCGTAGACGGAGGTGCCGAGGATGTCCGCGGGCATCAGGTCTGGCGTGAACTGCACGCGGCCATAGTCCAGTGCGAGGGCGCGGGCGATCGACTTGGCAAGCAGCGTTTTTCCGGTACCCGGAACACCCTCGAGAAGGACGTGGCCCTGCGCGACGAGCGCGATCGCGCAGAGGCGGATGGCCTCTTCCTGGCCGACGACGGCCTTGATGAGCTGCTCGCGAAGGCGTGCGTAAAACTCCGGTGCGGCCACGACGGTGGTGTGCGCCATCAGGCCGTATGTCGCCTTTCTTCCTGGGCCGGATGGGCGATGCGATGAAGCCGCTGCGCGCTCTTCAGCAGGTCGTGCTCCGTCGATGCGGATGCCATGAGGGTGTTCTCGGCCTCTGCCAGATCGGCTGCAATCTCGGGCGCGCGCACCCACAGAGCATTCCAGAAGCGCTCACGTGGCTGCAGCGGAATCCCGGTTCGCGCCGCCAGCGAGCGCTCGGTCGCGGTGGCGAGAAGACCGAGGGTGACGGCGCGGGCGCTGGACCGACGAAGGAGCTGACCGACCGCGACCGCCCATTCCGCGTCCACGCGCGCGACCTCGGCTGGCCGGGGGATCAGAGGGCCGAACGAGCGGCCGCGCAGGATCAAACCGAGGAACACCGCGATGAGCAGCCAGAGCAGCGCGGCGCCCCAAGGAGTCAGGACCCATGCCTGCGGCGCCAGGTCGCTGAGGTTCACGCCGTGGTGATACTCGTCGAACACGACGGTTGCGCCGGCGCCGGCCAGCCCGAGCAGGTCCGCCAGCAGGCGCCCGTTGTCTTGCTTGTGGAGGTAGCCGTTGCAAAGGACCAGCGGGTCGGCAAGGACCACGACCGAGCCCGACTGCATCCGCTGCAGATACCCGATGACATAACCCTCCGGGGTGCGGAGAAAGGGGACCTGATCGCCCGTCGCATCGAGGGGCATCACCTCGCTGCCACCCGCGACGTTTTTGACGCCCGCTACCACCGGGTTCCCGACCTCGCTGCTGACCGACGTGGTGCCGCCCAGCCGGGTCACCCCGAAGATTCGGTCGAGCTCGGGATCGCCTTGCTCGGAGGCGTAGACCAGAATGCCGCCCGAGCGAACCCATAGCCGCGTTCGCTCCGCTTCGTCCGACGTGTACGGGCTCGTCGGCGAAAACACGAACATGAGAGCCGACTGTGTGAGCGCCGGGAAGGAACCCGCGACCTGGTCGGTCGGGTGGCCCATGGCTTCAGCGAAGAGGCGCGCCGCCGAGGTGCCGTTGGCCGAATCGCTGCTGGAGCTGTGTTCCGGCGAGTCCTCATGCGGCTGAATCGAGTAAGCGAGCGCAGCCACGGCGAGGGAGATAAGGCCCGCGATAACCCAGCCGCGTGCTCCTTTCATGCCGCCACACTCGCCGGCTGGCGGAATGGGGCAGCCACCCGTGCCGCTTGCTCGTACGCGGCGGCATCAACGTCCCGGCCGCCGTAAACGGCGGCCTCGAACGGCATAAGCAGCGGGCGCAGTTGGGCTGGATCGGGTGCTTTCTGGAAAATCTCACGCACCGTCAGCGGGCTTCCCTCCCAGGTCCGCTCGCCGGACAGCGTGGCGGCGACGCCGGCGCAGAGCGCTCGAATGGCGCCCACCCGGTCACCCCTGGCCGCGAGCCTGTCGGCCTCAGCAAAGTAGTCCGCCGGCGCGCGAGGTCCGCTCGGCTGACCCGCAATCACGCCTTCGGTAAACCGGCCGCGAGCGGATCGAAAAACGATGACGGCGACGGCGAGGAGAACGATTACGCCGACCAGGTAGAAGATCCAGGTCGGCGCCTGCGGTCCAGTGCCGGCTCCAAAGAGAAGCCGCAGCAGCTGGTTGATCCGGTCACCCACCCACTGCGCGAAGCGATCCAGCAACGAGGGGGCGCGGCGCAGGGCGTCGTAGCGAGGCATGGCCAGCACGTCGTGCAGCTGCTGCTGCGCCATCGCCGGATCGGAGGTGTTTGCCGGCTGGTCAAGAGCCGCGAGAAGGGCAAGCAGGCGTGCCTTTGCGTCGACGAGGTCGGGGGGCTGTCGCTGAAGGTCGTCGATGATCTCAGGCTGGGTCAGGCCGGTGCCGGACTGAAGCACGTCCCGCGCCTGGTGCGCGGAGGCGGTGTCGCCGGCTGACGCGTTTCGAATGAGCTGGTAAGCGCCGTCCACCGCCTGCCGGTAGCTCGGAGGTGGTGGAGGTTCAGCCGAGGCCGGCACCGCAGCGAAACCCGCGATGGCAATTACCGCGGCGGCAATCCAGCGAATTCTCACGGCGCCGGCTGCGGGCTGCTCACGCGCTGTGCCAGCTGGAACAGATCGAGTCCTTCGCGTCGTACGCGAAGATCCAAATAAATGAGGACGATCGCGATCTGCAGCAGAGGATTGACAAGCGAGCCGACGATCACGCTCGTTGCCGCGGCAATCCACAAAGCGGCGACCGTAGGGATCACCAGCTGCAGCAAGGATTGTGCGAGGACGATGAAAGCGCGCAGCGCAGTTCGCGCAACGAACCAGATGATGACCATCAGCGCGAGGGTGAAGAACGTGCGCCACCAGCGTCCCTGGACCAGGCGCCAGCTTCGGCCCATTGCGGCGCCGAGACCTACGTTCTCGATGAACATCACGGGCATCACAACAGCCCAGCCAACCCAGATCCAGATCCAAAGTGGAATCAGGCAGAAAGCGATCAACATCAGCCCGATGAGGAGCCAGTAGCCCATCAACGGAAAGTAGCGGCGCAGCACGCTTGACAGAACGCTCGAAGCGGTCACCGGGCGGCCGAGAGCCGATTCGCAAGCGGCGTATGTGACCGCTCCATAGAAGAAGGGCACGAGTGCGAGCGTGATCAACAAACCGACTAGGTACACGACAAGCGTGCCGGCTTCGAAAAGCCCGCGATCTGATGCCACGCCGAGGCTGGGGCCTGCCTGCTGCAGGAAATTGCTGAACAGCGTGTAGTAGCTGAAGCTCGAGAGCGCAGCCGACGGAATGGAGAGGATCACAGACAGGCCGGCGAAGAGTACGAAGTGGCGACGATACATGCGGAAGGTTTCGTCGAGCAGGTCGCCGATCTCGAGTGGGCGCAAGCGAAGTGGGACAGTTGCGCTCACCTCCTGCAATTGTGGCGTGGCCGATCGCGTTCAGGCCACCCGCGAAACGGGCGGGCTGTGCGTTCTCTCCTGTGGAGAGACGGGACACCCCGCCGGGGCCCTCCCTTTCTTTTGGCTCCCCTCCCCCGAGCCAACGACGCCTTACCGCCGTCGAACTTAACGTGAGCGTGCGCCGTCCACAACCCAGGTTGTTAAGACGGCAGCGGTTGGCGCCCGCGACGCGAGGTTAGGGTTTCGCCGCCCCTGTGCCCGCAGGCTCCTTGTGCTTGTGCTTGACCGGCGTGAACTTGAGGCCGTCCTCGCCCTCGACGTCGATCTGCACCGTGTCTCCGCGGGCGATCTTCCCGCGCAGCAGGTGCTCCGAAAGGTTGTCTTCGATCCGGCTCGTGATGACCCGACGCAATGGGCGCGCACCGTAGATCCGGTCGTAGCCCTCTTTCGCGAGAAGGTCCTTGGCCGCGTCGGTGACTTCGATCGTGATCTGCTGCTCGACCAGGTGCTTGGATAGCTTCTGCAGCTGCAGGTCGACGATCTCCCGGATCTGATGCGTCGTCAGGCTCTTGAACACGACAACGGCGTCGACCCGGTTGAGAAACTCGGGACGAAACATCCGCTTGAGCTCCTCGTCGATCTTCTCCTTCGTGTTCTTGTGACGGCGCTCGACCTCATCCGCTTCATCCACGACTGCGGGCTGGAAGCCCAGTGACGTGCCCGCTTGGTTGACGTCTCGGATTCCGAGGTTCGAGGTCATGATGATCACGGTGTTCGCGAAGTTGACCACCTTGCCTTTCGCATCACTTAGACGCCCGTCCTCGAGGATCTGCAGCAACATGTTGAAGACCTCGGGATGCGCCTTTTCAATCTCGTCGAAAAGGATCACGGCGTAAGGCCGGCGGCGGACCGCTTCTGTCAGCTGGCCCCCTTCGTCATAACCGACGTAACCAGGAGGTGAGCCGACCAGTCTCGCGGTCGTGTGCCGCTCCATGAATTCGGACATGTCGAGCTTGATCAACGCGTCCTCTGAATCGAACAGGTACTCAGCCAAGGCGCGCGCCAGCTCGGTCTTACCGATACCGGTGGGCCCAAGGAAGATGAACGACCCGATCGGCCGCCGCGGGTCTTTCAACCCGGCTCGAGCGCGCCGCACCGCCTGGGAGACAGTCTTGATGGCTTCGTCCTGGCCGACCATCCGCTTGTGAATCTCTTCCTCCATGCGCAGCAGTCGCGCGGTTTCCTCTTCGACCAGGCGCGACACGGGCACTCCCGTCCAGGCCGCCACGATCTGCGCGATGTGCTCCTCACCGACCTCAGGCACGGTCTCGCCTAGCTTGTCCCGCCAGGCCGCTTCCTTCAGGGCTAGCTTGTCCTGAAGCTTCTTGACCTTGTCGCGAACGCTCGCAGCGGCCTCGAAGTCCTGCTTGTTGACCGAGTCGTCCTGGTCTGTCTTCTGCTTCTTGATCTCCTTCTGGAGCTCTTTCAGGTCATCGGGAATCGTCGTGAGCTTCATGCGCACGCGCGCCGACGCCTCGTCGATCAGGTCGATCGCCTTGTCGGGCAATGCGCGGTCGCTGACGTAGCGGTCGCTCAGGACTGCCGCCGCGTGCACGGCCGCGTCGGTGATGGTCACGCGGTGATGCTTCTCGTACAGAGACTTCACGCCGTTCAGGATGTCGATCGTCTCCTCAAGCGTCGGCTGGTCGACGAAGACCGGCTGGAACCGCCGCTCGAGGGCGGCGTCCTTCTCGATGTACTTGCGGTACTCGTTGAGCGTCGTCGCGCCGATGCACTGGATCTCTCCGCGAGCCAGGGCGGGCTTGAGGATGTTGGCGGCGTCGATGGCGCCTTCTGCCGCACCGGCGCCGACGAGAGTGTGAAGCTCGTCGATGAAGAGCACGACCTCACGACTCGAGCGAATCTCGTCGAGGATCTTCTTGAGCCGCTCTTCGAACTCGCCTCGGTACTTGGTTCCGGCAACCAGGGCGCCCATGTCCAGCGTCAGCACGCGCTTGTGCTGAAGCGACTCGGGAACGTTGCCCAAGATGATCTGCTGAGCCAGACCTTCGGCGATCGCCGTCTTGCCCACGCCGGGCTCCCCGATCAGAGCCGGGTTGTTCTTCGTCCTTCGGCTCAGGATCTGGATGACGCGCTCGATCTCCATCTCACGGCCGATGACCGGATCCAATTGGTTCCGGCGAGCAAGCTCGGTGAGGTCGCGGCCGAACTGGTCGAGCAGTGGCGTCTTGGAAGGCTTCTTGGGAGCCGGTTCGGCTTCTGTCTCCGCGCTCGAGTCGTGGAGCAGCCGCTCAATTTCTGAGCGCACCTTCTCCAGAGTCGCGCCGAGGTCCTCGAGGACGTGGGCGGCGATGCCCTCTCCTTCGATCAAGAGTCCCAGCAATAGGTGCTCGGTGCCGACGTAGTTGTGGCCCATCCGGCGTGCTTCTTCGAAGGAGATCTCGATCACCTTCTTGACGCGGGAAGTCGGAATGATCTGCTGGATGATGATCCGCTCGTTCCGGCCCAGCACAGACTCGATCGTCTGGCGGACCTTCCCGATTTCCACGCCAAGGTTGTTGAGGACCTTGGCGGCCAGGCCTTCACCCTCGCGAAGCAAGCCCAGGAGCAAGTGCTCTGTACCGATATAGCTGTGGTGCGATCGTTCTGCTTCTTCTTGGGCGAGCGTCAGAACCTTCTTGGCTCGCTCAGTAAATCTCTCAAACGGATACAAGGTCTCTTCCTCCTGGATTCCTAACGCCTGGGTGGGGCCAGCACCTCCTCCAACGTTTGCTCTGGTACCCGGCGGTACCTCCGCACCTAATATAACGTCCAACTCGACAAACGGATTTCTTTGGGGCGGAGGCGCAATGAGGCTGTTTCTCGGGCGCCTGGGTGAATACTTCCCCGTAGCCCTCGCTCTTACACTTCCGACGCTCTTTTTGCCTACCGCGGAGGACTCGTTCATCCTGCCGCGGGCCTCGATCGTGATCGCCGGCGCCTGCCTCGCTGCCGGCCTGTCCCTGCTGGCACCCGAACGACCCCGATTGGGAAGCCTGAGGTGGCCACTTTACGCGGCCGCGGCGGCGGCCATCCTGGCCTTTGTTTTCTCCGTGTCCTGGCCCCTGAGCTTTGCCGGGTCGTACACACGTTACGAGTCCGTGCCGATACGGCTTGCCTATCTAGGGCTGTTTGCCGGCGCCGTGTGGCTCCTGAAGGAGAGACGCCACCGGGACTGGGTGGTGACGGCATCTGTCTTTGGCACCGCCGTCGCCTGCATCGAGGCCCTTCAGCAGCTGATTGGACAGGTGCCCTACCGGCCCGACGGCAACCTTGGAAACGCCAACCTCCTGGGCGCCTTGATCGCGATGGCGGTTCCGCTCGCCATCAGCCGAGCGTGGCGCGGAGGTCGTTTCGTGTTGGCCTGGTCGCTCGGCATCGCTGTCATGGCCGGCGGCCTGGTGGCGTCGACCTCGCGGAGCGGCGGGCTCGGAGCCCTGACGGGTTGTCTGCTGCTCCTGGTGTTCGCGGTGAGAGGAAGGATGGCCGCCGCCGCGGCCGTGGGATCAGCGGCCGCGATTGCGGCCGCGCTGCTCCTGATCTTTTTCTCGCCCCTTCATTTCCTCAACGACGACCCCGGACCGCTGAGGCTCCACCTCTGGGAGGACGCCCTGAGGATGATCTCGGCACGGCCTCTGACCGGGTGGGGTGAAGACACGACCGGGCTCGTATTCGGGCAGTACCTCACCGGCGATTGGTCGCCGGGCGTCACGTTCGATCGTGTGCACTCCGGGCCACTCGACATTGCCGCGACGCAGGGGCTGCTCGGCCTTGCGGCACTCGGTTGGATCCTCCTGATCCTGTTTCGTGAGGCGTGGCGATGGCGAGCGGCTGGAAATGTCGGAGTCCTGGCCGCAGCGTGCGCCGGTTATACGGTCTGGGTTCTTTTCAATTTCGACTGGGCCCCCGCCACCGGCATCTTCTGGCTCCTGGCGGGAACGTTGTGGGCGGAAATTCAAGCCGCAAAGCGGCAAGTGGCGGTCTCTGCAAGTGCGTTGCCGGAGCCGGCGCCCAAACCCGCGGTCTGGCAATCAGCGACAGCGATCGCGCTGGTCGTCGTCGCGATCGCGCTTGCAGCACTGCCGCTGCTGGCCGATACCTGGTACCTGCGAGGAAGGGTCGAGCTCTCGGTGCTGGTCGACCCGCTCCAGTCCCGCTATCACTGGGCGTTAGGGCAGCGCCTCGTGACCCAGGGAAAGGTCACTCAGGGAGTCGAGGAAATGAAGCGCGCAGCTGATCTTGGCGAGACAGAGCCCGGCCTCTACGTGGAGCTCGGCGACCGCGAGGCTGAGCTAGGTCGGTCGGCGCAGGCGCGCCGGGATTACGAGCGAGCCCTGCAGATCGACCCCTTTTACGCTCCCGCGAGCCAGCGCCTGGCTGGAGCCGAAGGCTGAAACCGGGTGAAGGTAGGCGGAAAAAGTGCAACCCAACTTGTTAGGACGACCGACGCGCTGAGGCTAGGACTCGTCCTCGACGTCGTCGTATTCAGGGGCCCGCTGCTCGGTGCGTGGCGCGAGGTTGGCCGGCGGTGCCGACAGCTGCTTCAGACTCAAAGAGATCCGGCGCCGGGCGGTGTCGATCCCAATCACCTTCACGTGGAGCGTCTCCCCCACCTTCAGCACGTCCTCGGTGCGCTCGACGTGGTCCCACGACAGCTCGGAGATGTGAAGCAAGCCTTCGATCCCGGCCATGATCTGTAGGAAGGCCCCGTACTTCTTGGTCTTGGTGACCTGGCCCTCGACGATCGAGCCGATCGGCATCGACTGCACGAGCCGCTCCCACGGGTCCTGCTGAAGCTGGCGCAGGGAAAGCGAGATTCTCGTCTGCTCCGGGTCGAGCTTGATCACCTTGACGGTGACCTCTTCGCCGAGCTGCAGGACGTCGGTCACCTTGGAGACCCGATCCCACGACAGCTCTGAGATGTGAATCAGCCCGTCGGCTCCGCCGATGTCGACGAAGGCTCCGTAGCTCGTGATGCCGGAGACCGTTCCCTTAACCGTGGTCCCCGTCTGCAGCCGGCTGAAGAGCTCCTCTCGCTTCCGTGCGCGATCCTCGTCCTCGGCAGCCTTCTGGCTGACGATGAGTCGGTTGCGCTTGCGGTTGACCTCGAGGATCTTGACCGGGATCCGCTGGCCGACCAGCGATTCCAGCGTGCCTGCGTAGGCTCGCGCCACCTGGCTCGAGGGCAAGAAGCCCCGCAGGCCGAGGATGTTGACGATCAGCCCGCCCTTGTTCTGCTCACGAACGTCCGCTTCCATGACCGAGCCGTCGACCTGCTTCTCAGCGGCCACAATCCACGTCGTCTCGGCTCGAGCCCTGCGCAGGCTGAGGACCACGTTGCCTTCATCGTTCTCCGGCTGAAGGACGTAGACCTTGATCTGGTCGCCGGGCTCGAGCCCGACCGAATCCAGGTCGCCACGCATGCCGAGCTCCTTGCTCGAGATGACGCCTTCAGCCTTGGCCCCAATGTCAACGAGGACCTCGTCCGCGTCGACGCGCACGACGATCCCATCCACGATGTCCCCGTGGTTGGGGGTTTTGAAGGCTTCCGCCTCGTAGTGGAGGTAGTCCTCCATGGTCATCGCGTAGGCTGAGTCTTGTTCGAGCGCCTCCTTCTTTTCGGTCAGGACAGCACCGGACTCATTGGACAACGGACGTACCCCCTAAGAGTTATTGATGTGGTGTTGGTCGTCAAAACGGCCTCCGCCTAATACGAACTGCCATTGTAACGCACACCAGGGCGTTATCCAGGAAACTCCATTGCGAGATCGTGGTTGTCGATCAGCCTCGTCCGGCCGATTCGGACCGCGAGCACGGCGAGCGATCCGGGCGCGATGAAAGTCGCCGGATCGACTAGCTCGGCGTACTCGACTTGGGCCAGCGGCTCCTCGTCCAGCCGTTCCCGGAGGGTCTGCTTGAGGCGTTCCGGCTGCCGCCCCCCTCGTGCATAAGCGTTCGCCGCCAGCCGCAAAGCCGAGCTGAGGGACGCTGCCGCCTTGCGCTCCTCGATGGTCAGATAAGCGTTGCGCGAGCTGAGCGCCAGGCCGTCTGGCTCACGCACGGTCGGGCACACGCGTATCTCGACCGGGAAGTCCAGGTCGCGCGCCATCCGCTTGACGACGGCGACCTGCTGCGCGTCCTTCTGCCCGAAGTAAGCTCGGTCCGGCTCGACGGCGGTGAAGAGCTTGGCGACGACGGTCGCCACCCCATCGAAGTGCCCCAGACGGGCCTGTCCCTCGAGCGGCTCCGACACCTCCGCGACGTGGATGCGGGTGCTCGACCCTGATGGATACATCGCTGCAACGGTCGGCCGGTAGATGGCATCGACCCCCGCCTTCGCAAGGAGATCGGCATCGCGCTCAGGGTCTCGCGGGTAGCGCTCGAAGTCCTCGCTCGGTCCGAACTGGATCGGATTCACGAAGATGCTGACCACGACGCGGTCGTTTTCCCGGCACGCGCTTTCGACCAGGCTGAGATGGCCGGTGTGAAGCGCGCCCATCGTCGGCACCAGCCCGATCGTCAGGCCATCGCGGCGCCAACGCCGCGACACGTCGAGCACCTCCCTGGGATCTTCTATTACGGCGGCCTTCTTATCCGGCGCCGTACTTGACCTCATCTTTTTCTGCTGCGGGTGCCGGCGCGGCCCCGTTCGCCGAGTAAGCATGCTCAGGCCCGGGGAACTCGCCGCCGGCGACCTCCCGGGCAAACCGCTGGGCGGCGTTCCCGATCTCTTCGGCGAGGTTGGCGTATCGCTTGACGAACTTGGGCGCCTTGCCGGTGGTCAGGCCGAGCGCGTCGTGGAACACGAGCACCTGGCCGTCGGTCCCGGAGCCGGCGCCGATGCCGATCGTCGGGATATGCAGGGCCTGTGTGACCCGGCTGCCGAGCTCGCCCGGAACTCCCTCGAGGACGAGGCTGAAGGCTCCGGCCTGCTCAAGCTCCTGGGCGTCGGCCAGGATCCGGGCCGCCTGGGCCTGCGACTTGCCCTGGACCTTGAAGCCGCCCATTTGGTGGACGAACT
>JBGPYE010000092.1:0-6445 GCA_041493095.1 Candidatus Dormibacteraceae bacterium | reverse complement strand
CGTTGGACATCAGCGACTTTCCCACCCGACACCCTTACGGGCTCGCGCTCGTGCAGAACCACATCGAGCGCCTCCTGGCCGGCTGGGTCGACGAGCTTGCGGTGCGGCTCTATCGCGCGCGCGACGTGACGGGGTTCGCGCAGCACGACGCCGGCGTCGACGTCGAGCTGTCCGACGGCACGTCGCTGCGGGCGCAGTATCTCGTCGGGTGCGACGGCGGACGCAGTCTGGTCCGCAAGGCGGCCGGCATCGAGTTCCCCGGATCGGATCCGACGACGAGCTTCCTGATCGCCGAGGTCAAGCTGGCCGCGGAGCCACCCTGGGGCATCCACCACGACGCCATCGGCCGCCACGCCTTCCGCAAGTTGGAGGATGGGCTGGTGGGGGTCCTGGTGACCGAAAAGGACCTCCCCACCCGCGACGCCACCCTGCGCGATTTGAGCGAGGCGCTGATGGCCGTCTGGGGGACCGATTACGGGGTCCACAGTCCCATCTGGATCTCCAGGTTCACCGACATGGCGCGCCAGGCCGCGGCCTACCGCGAACGACGGGTGCTGCTGGCCGGCGACGCCGCACACGTGCACAACCCGGTGGGTGGACAGGGCCTCAATCTCGGTGTGCAGGATGCGGTGAACCTGGGATGGAAGCTGGCCCAGGTGGTCAACCAGACATCGCCAGACAGCCTGCTGGAAACCTACCACGCCGAGCGCCACCCGATCGCCGCCCGCGTGCTGCGCGACACGCTCGCGCAAGTCGCGGTGTTCCGCCAGGACGACCACACGAAAGCCTTGGGCGAGATCATTTCCGAGCTCCTGAGGATGGACGAGCCGCGCAGACGATTCGCCGCGATGATGTCCGGCCTGGACGTTCACTACGACCTCGGCGAGGGACACCCGCTGCTCGGACGCCGCATGCCCGATCTCGAGCTGGTCACCGCCAACGGGCCGCTGCGGGTCTTCACCCTGCTGCACGAGGCCCGGCCGGTGCTCCTCAACCTCGGTGAGCCCGGAGGCTTCGACATCACGCCATGGGCAGATCGGGTTCAGTTCGTCGACGCCAAGTACGTGGGCCCGTGGGAGCTGCCGGCACTCGGGGCGGTCGCTGCTCCCACCGCCGTGTTGATTCGGCCCGACGGATATGTGGCCTGGGTGGGAGACCTAACCCAGCTGGGGCTCGCTGACGCGCTGACCACCTGGTTCGGACCGCCTGCTGCGGCGTAGCGCACCGGCTTCCAAGATCAATCTGTTAGGAGTTCCTAGGAGACACGTCCCAGCCGCCTAGCCCAGATGCCGGCACTCAGCAACTTGGTCGTGCGGGCGGACTATAACTTTTGGGTACCAGTACCCGTTTAGTACCCAACCGGATCGTGTCGCAGCGTGTCGTTGGATGTCGTCCTGTATTCGAAATGGCCGTTTTGAATTGGCGAAATACGAACCCGGCTTACAGTCCGCCCTCGACCCACCTCTCTCACCGCTCTACAGGAGGGCGGCGATCATGGCGTCGGCGACGAATCGGCCATAGGTCTTGAGTGGCATGCCCCGGCGCAGAACCAGGAGCTCGTAAAGCTCTAGAGAGCTGTAGGTCCACAAGACAGTGGCGGCCTCAGCCACTGTCATGCCCGGCCGAAGGTGACCGGCGGCCGCAAAGCGCCGCGCGTTGCCGGTCATACGGCGTAGGCGGTCCGCGTGCACCTCTTCGAGAAGCGGCTTGAGCTCTGGGTGACTGCCGGCGGCATCGCGCACCATGAGCATGATCGGCGCGACCATGGGCGCGATCTCTGTGACGAAGACTCCCCAGCGCCTGATCAGCTTTCGTGGATCGGGCTCGCGTGCCTGCAGCTCATCCGACCGCTGCTCGGCCGGTATCGGGCCCGTACCTTGAAGCGCCCGCGCGCCCAAGGCGCGGATCAGCCCCGGCTTGCCGCCGAACGATTTGTAGATAGTGTCGACGGACACGCCGGCGTCCTCGGCGATGGCCGAGATCGTGGTGGGTCCATAGCCATCGCGCAGGAACCGTCGCTGAGCCATGTCGATGATCCGATCGTGGTTCCGACGCGCCCGCTCTCGGCGCAGGCTGGCGTCGTACGAGCGTTTGCCCTTGACAGCGCGGGACTTGCGGCTCATACTCGCCATTGGTTCTAGTCTACTGGAACGAAATAAGGGATGGGCGGAATGGGAATCACGGGATCTTTGGCGACGATCGATCGTTTGGTGAATGCGACGAACCAACACGACCTCGCGTCCCTGGCAGCATGTTTTTCCGAGGACTACAAGAACGAGACTCCGGCACATCCAGCCCGTGGCTTTCGCGGCCGCGCTCAGGTGCGCCGGAATTGGGAGCAGATCTTCGCTTTTGTCCCGGACATCCGCGTCGAGGTGGTTCGAAGCGCCGTCGATGGAGACACCGTCTGGACCGAGTGGGAGATGCGAGGCACGCGCCGAGACGGCAGGTCCCATTGGATGCGCGGCGTCATCGTCTTCGGTGTGAACGATGACGCCATTCGCTGGGCTCGGTTTTACGTCGAGCCGGTGGACGAAAGTGACGCGACGGTCGACGACGCAATCCGCGAGCAGGTGGTGCGGCAGTGATCCTGGTCGCCGGGGGCACCGGCCACCTAGGGATCGAGCTGGTTCCTCTCCTGACTGCCCGAGGCATCCCGGTCCGGATCCTCACTCGTGATCCAGACCGCGCGCACCAGCGCCTGGGCGAGACTCCGCAGCTCGCCAAGGGGGACGCGCGGAGTCCTCAAACATTGGAAGCGGCTCTGAAGGGCGTCGACGCGGTGGTTTCGGCGATGACAGGCTTTGGACCCGGTGCACCTGGGCCCCGGGCGGTGGACTATGAGGGCAACCTGAACCTGATCAGGGCGGCGGAGGCGGCAGGCGTGCGTCGCTTTGTGCTCGTCTCAATCCACGGCGCCACGGCCGGCCACGCGATAGAGCTCTGGCGGATGAAGCATCGCGCCGAAGAAGCGCTCCGAGCCAGCCGGCTCGATTGGGTCATCGTGCGTCCAAACGCCTTCATGGAGCTGTGGGCCGAGATTGTCGGTGGACCGATATTCAAAGACGGCAAAGCGACGGTTTTCGGTCGCGGCGACAACGCCATCAACTTCAACTCGGCCAAAGACGTTGCACGTTTCGTCGAGTTGGCGCTTTTCGATCCCGGTCTCAGCCGAACGATCCTTTCCGTCGGCGGCCCGGAGAACCTGACCTTGAATCAGCTGGTTGGTCAGATCGAGAGGGCGGCCGGCCGGAAGGCTGCTGTGAAACACATTCCGGTACCGATGATGCGGCTGATGTCGTTGGTGATGCGGCCTCTCAAGCCTGATGTTGCCGCCATGATTCAAGGCGGCATCGCGTTCGACACGGTCGACATGACCTTTGACGCCTCCGACCTGCGCCGCCGCTTTCCCCAAATCGAGCTCACTCGTATGGCCGACGTGCTGGGCCGCCAACAAGAGGCAGCCCGTCATGTATAACGCGCGTAATGAAGGCGATCGTCTTCGAGAGGTACGGCTCACCTGACGTCCTAAAGCTCGAAGAAGTTGAGAAGCCCGTCGTCCCGGACGATGGCGTCCTGGTCCGCGTTCGTGCGGCTTCCGTCAACCCCGCTGACTGGCACCTCATGCGAGGTGAGCCCTACATCGCGCGCATAGCGTTCGGGCTGCGCAGACCGAAGCAGAGATTCCTGGGATTGGATTTGGCAGGTCAGGTTGAAACGGTCGGCAAGAGTGTGATGGAGCTTCACGCCGGCGATGAGGTGTTCGGCACGGCCACGGTGCTCTTGCCGAGTATGTCTGCACGGGCGAGAAGACCCTGGTGTCGAAACCGGCCGGGCTCACGTTCGAGCAGGCGGCGGCCGTGCCAGTGGCGGCGGTCACCGCGCTGCAGGGTCTTCGCGACCACGGTCACATTCAGCCGGGACACAAGGTCTTGATCAACGGCGCGTCCGGGGGAGTGGGGACGTTTGCGGTGCAGATGGCCAAGTCTTTCGGCGCGCTGGTGACCGGTGTGTGCAGCACGAGGAACGTGGACCTGGTCCGATCCCTGGGCGCCGACAGGGTTATCGATTACACGCAGGAGGATTTCACCCAGGGTGAGGAGCGCTATGACCTGATCCTCGATGTAGTGGGGAGCCGACCGTGGTCAGAGCTGAAGCGCGTGCTAGGCGCCAGGGCCACTGTCGTTGTAGTCGGAGGTCCCAGCACAAATCGTTGGCTCGGACCTTTGAGTCATTTGGTCAAAGTTCGCCTCGCTTCAGCCGGTGGCAGCCGCAAAGCAGTCAACTTTGTGGCGTCCGTTAACAAAGGCGATCTCGTGGTCCTGCAAGAGCTTCTCGGAGCCGGGAAGGTCATGCCGGTCGTCGACAGAACCTACCCGCTGAGCGAGGCCACCGAGGCGATCAGGTATCTCGAAGCGGGTCACGTTCGGGGGAAAGTCGTCATCACCGCGTGAGGTGAAATCCGTCGTGCACGGTGCCGCCAAGGGGGCGACAATCCACGCCAACGTGATCGACCTCCTGCGGCGCCAACCGCTGGTCTCGTTCTTCGTGATCGCTTTCGCCTGGACCTGGGCCTTCGTGATCGTCTTCCTGATCCTGTTCCCGCTCCCGGACATCATGGTTCGCACCACGCCAGGCGACTTCGGTCCCTTGATTGCTGCGATCGTCATGTCGGGCGTCGTCGCGGGCCGTGCCGGCGTGAAGCAGCTCCTCAAGCGCATCGTCCAGTGGCGGGTCGGCCTCGTCTGGTATGCGTTTGCGCTCATCGGAATGCCGCTGCTGTACATCGCGAGCATCGCCGCCGTGCCCGGAGCGCTGGCGTCGTTCAAGGCACCCGAGCTGTCGACAGTCCTTCTGTATCCCGTCTTCTACGTCGTGCTGCTGGCGATCGGCGGTCCACTCACCGAGGAGCCCGGGTGGCGCGGTTTTGCTTTAGCCCGCCTTCAACAAAGGTGGGGCCCGCTGGTCGGCACGGTCATCCTCGGCCTGATGTGGGCCGCCTGGCACCTGCCCAACTACTTCCGGCCCGACTGGGCGGCGGTTAACGGCGGCCTCAGTTTCACCGGCATCGCTGCCTTCGCGATTGTCGCGGTGAGCATGTCGATGATCATCACCTGGGCTTTCAACCATACGGGCGGCAGCATCCTGATCGCGATCCTCATCCACGCAAGCCTCAACTTCTCGCAGGGGCTGACCGGCGACCTGTTTCCCGCCGCCAAGAACAATGAAGTCGGCCCCCTGGTTGCGCTCGCTGTTGTCGCCCTTGTGATCGCAATCTCCACCCGGGGCAAGCTCGGCTATGCAGGCCCAGAACCGGCGCCGAGCGCCGCACCCGCGTATTCCGCACCGTGACAAGGCAACGGGCCAAGTCTCTCGGCTGGCTCGGCTTCGGGCTGACGGTCGCTTCCGTCCCGATCACGGCCTGGATCCTTTCGCAACCGCTGCGCGCCCCGCTCCCGGCGCAGGCCATCTGGGCCACGGTTGTCTCGTTCGTAGGAGCGCTGGCATTCACGTCCGTCGGCGCGCTGATCGTCTCGCGTCACCCTCGCCACGCGATTGGTTGGATCTTCAGTCTGTCGGGTCTTGCGACGGCGGTTGCCGTGGTGCTCGCGGCCTATGGGGAGCTCTCCCTCGCCCCCGGGTCGTCATTGCAGGGGGGTGAGCTCGCACGAAACGTTTCCCACGTACTGATCCAGAGCGGGCTGTTCATACCGCTCACGCTCGGACTGTTGCTGTTCCCGGACGGACGTCTGCCTTCTTTGCGATGGTGGCCGGCGGCGGCTGCTGCCTTCATCGGCCTGGTGCTCAGATTGGTTGGAGACGCCTCGCCATCCACCAATGCCTCGGCAATCGATGTTGGTGACGTCGGTGTCCTTTTGACCGTCGGGTCAGCGCTCGCGGGGCTGGCCGCCCTTGCTGTGCGATGGAGGCGGGCCGGGCCCATGCAGCGCCAGCAGATCAAGTGGATGGCTGCGGCCGCCGCCGTGGTGGTGGTCGCCTTCATCGGCGACATCGTCGTCAACATCATCAACCCCCATCTGATTGAAAACGACGCCGAGTTTCTGGTCTTCGCCCTGACGTATACCTTGGTGCCCATCGCGGCTGGTGCATCGATCCTTCGCTACCGCCTTTACGAGATCGACCTGATCATCAATCGCGCCATCGTCTACCTCGCCCTCACGGCAATTCTCGCCGGCGTGTACACGGGGTTTACCGCAATGCTCCAGCGGCTGTTCGTCCAGCTCACCGGACAGTCGTCCGAGGCTGCGATCGTGATCACCGTCGCCTTGATCGCCACTTTGTTCACACCCGTGCGTAACGCCCTTCAGAAACTCGTCGACACTCGTTTCAAAGACGCCAAAGACCTCGAGCGGCTGATGGAGTCACTCGAAACCGAGGTGGGCTCGGTGGTGGACGTGATCGTTCATGAAAGACTGGCCGAACG
>JBGPYE010000246.1:0-3094 GCA_041493095.1 Candidatus Dormibacteraceae bacterium | reverse complement strand
GTCGCGGTTCCAGTCGAGCACGGACCACTCGAGCCGGCCGCAGCCGCGCTCGACGGCGATTTGCGCGAGCCGCTGCAGCAGCGAGCGCCCGTTGCCCCGACCCCGGTGCTCGGGGACCACTAAGAGATCTTCGAGGTAGATCCCCGGCAGCGCGAGAAAGGTCGAGAAATTGTGAAAGAAGAGCGCGAAGCCAACCGGCGCTCCACCGTCCTCAGCGAGGAGCGTCTCTGCATAACGTTGCGGGCCAAAGAGATTTTTGGCGAGCAGCTCCTCGGTCATCGTGACGTCGTGCTCGAGCTTCTCGAAACGCGCGAGCCCACGAATCAGCTCGGCGATGGCTGGCACGTCGGACGCCTCGGCGGGACGGATGACCAGAGTCATTTCGGGCGGTCGCGCAAGCGAAAGACAAAACGCATCGCACCATGAGTATCCGAGAAGCTGGCGATCTTGTTGTCGACGAGGCCCGCGGCTAGCCCCGCTTCGATCAGGTCGGTTTCGCGCAGCGCGCTGCGGCCGCCCTTGGGCCTGACGACCCAGATCGCCCCATTGGGCTCGATCCAGGACTTGACGTCCTTCAGGCGCTTCAGGTCGCGCATCTCGCTCGCGCCCATGAAGACGAGGTCGACCGGCTGGCGCGGACGGCCCTGGACGATGTCGGACGTCCGGCTGCGCAGCAACGAGAGGAAGTCGGGATCGTCCAGGTCGACGATCGCCACCTTCGACCCCGGCTTGACGCCCAGCTTGTCCAGCAGCGGACGGGTGGACGAAACGTCTGGGCTCAGACCTGCTCTTCCTCGACGCCGGCGCCGCGCACGGCGCTGAACACGATCACGCCGACGAGCCAACCGGCGTAGGCGCCGGCCACCGTGAGCACGATGATCGGCACCATCGGCGCCACTCCAAGCCGGCTCGACAGCAGGAATCCGAGTGCCATGAACCCAACGAATACAAATGAACCTGCGACTCCGCCGACGACCGCGCCGGCGAGAACGGCAGCTGAGACCCGTCGCTTCAGACTTCGATCACCTGCAGGTCGTCAACCGCGCCCTCGACTGTGCCGTTGTACAGGTGGTTGAAGATGAACCGGGTCTTCGGGTGGCGCTTCTTCAAAGCCTCCGCGTGCTCCCAGCTCATGTGGCTGAAAACGTCGCCCGGTCCGGTGGCCTCGACGATCGCGACGTCAGCGCCCTTCACGAGCTCGTCCAGGGGCGCCGTCGGCTCGGTGTCGCCGGAGTAGGCGAGGATGCGGCCGTCGACCCAGATCCGGTACCCGTTGCTCCCGCTAGTCCCGTGGTCGAGCTTGATGGTTTCGTACTTGTAACCGCCAACCTTGCCTGATGGCTTGGCGACCTCGTACTTCACATTGAACCGAGGCTGCATCACCGGCTTCCAGTCGACTCCCCAGCTGACCTCCCACAGGGCCTCGAGCCTCTCGCGGATTCCGGCCGGCCCGACGAACGTGATCGGTCGCTGATCCACGAACACGCGGTACAGCACGAACGGTGGCAGCCCGAGCGTGTGGTCGCCGTGGAAGTGCGTGAGAAAGACCACATCGATAGCGCCCGCGTCGACTCCGACGCGGCTCATGTGCGGAAGCAGCGGCGCGCCGCCGTCCAGAAGAAGGCGGCCGTTCACCACCACGGCCCCGTTGTAGCGCTCCAGCGAAAACGCTGAACCGGTACCGAGGAACGCGAGCTTTACGCGATGGTTACCGACGGGTTCAGGTAGACGTCCTGAATTGCGTGTAGTAACTCGACTCCCTCCTTCATCGGGCGCTGAAACGACTTCCGGCCGCTGATCAGACCCATGCCGCCGGCGCGCTTGTTGATCACAGCGGTGCGCACAGCCTCTTTCAGGTCTGACGCTCCGTGTGACTCACCCCCCGAGTTGATGAGGCCCGCCCGTCCCATGTAGTTGTTCACGACCTGATAACGGCATAGGTCGATCGGATGGTCTGAGGTCAATTTTTCGTAAACGATCGGCGAGGTCTTGCCGAACCCGATGACCTCAAAGCCGCGGTTGGTGTCGGGCAGCTTCTGCTTGATGATGTCGGCCTGGATCGTGACGCCCAAGTGGTTGGCCTGGCCGGTCAGGTCGGCCGCGGTCTCGTAGTTGACCCCGTCCTTCTTGAATGCGTTGTTGCGGACGTAGCACCACAGCACCGTCGCCATACCGAGCTCGTGCGCCGCGTGAAAGGCGACCGCGATCTCCTGGAGCTGGCGGTCTGACTCGGCCGACCCGAAGTAAACGGTGGCCCCCACAGCAACCGCGCCCATGTTCCAGGCCTCCTTCACGGTGCCGAAGAGGATCTGGTCGTAGTGGTTGGGGTAGGTGAGCAGCTCGTTGTGGTTCAGCTTGCAGATGAAGGGGATCCGGTGCGCGTAGAGCCTCGCGACCGAACCCAGCACCCCGAACGTCGAGGCGACCGCGTTGCAATCGGCCTCGATGGCGAGCTCGACGATCTTGCCGCTGTCGAAATAGATCGGGTTGGGGGCGAAAGACGCGCCCGCGGTGTGCTCGATGCCCTGGTCGACCGGGAGGATGGAAAGGTAACCGGTTCCTCCCAGGCGCCCACAGTCGAGGATCGACTGCAGGCTGCGCAGCACTCGCGTGGGGCGATCGCTGTCCTTCCAGACCCGATCGACGAAGTCCGGCCCGGGCAGGTGCAGCTGCTCTTTGGGCAGTGTCTTGCACTTGTGCTCGAGCAGGTCTCGGGCATCCGGCCCAAGCACTTCCTCAAGCTTTTCCAGGGAACCCCTCGCGACTGTAGCCATCAATGCCTCTTACACACTTAATTAGCATCCTACGCAGGGACGCGCAGTCGCTTGCGTCACTCTATAGTGCGCCGATATGACTGAGCGAGCCAGCGACCTCCTCAGCGAGCTTGCTGACCGGCTCTCTGACAAGGCGTCCGAGAGCGGCCTGGTCGCGGCCGAGTCGGTCCGGGCGATCGAGCCGGAGCTCCTCCGGACCCACAAGGACGGCTCGGTCGACGAGCTGGTCAAGACATCGGTCGCCTTCCTGGAGATCCTCTTCCGCTCGCTGCGCCCCGACTCGAAAGTGCCATGGAACGAGTACTACACGGTCGCCAGGG
>JBGPYE010000052.1:0-8187 GCA_041493095.1 Candidatus Dormibacteraceae bacterium | reverse complement strand
CTGTTCACGACGCCGCTTGCCGCGGACGAGATCGTCACCGAGATCGTGTTCCCGGTGGCGAACGGACCGCACAAGTACATCAAGTTCCGGCGGCGCCTTTTCGATTGGGCGATCGTCGGCGCCGCGGCGCAGAAGATGAACGGCGGGTGGCGCATCGGCCTGACGAACGTTGGACCGACGCCGGTCCGCGCCAAGGCCGTCGAGGAAGCGCTGCACAAGGGCGCCAAGCCCGAGGAAGCGGCGCAGCACGCGTCGGACGGTCTGAACCCGTCAGGCGACCTGCGCGCGAGCCCTGAGTACAAGAAGCACCTGGCGCGGGTGCTGACCAAGAGGGCGATCGAGCAAGCGAGTCAGTGAGGGCTGGGTGGCTCGGCAGTCGTGCCGAGCCTTAAAAGGGGTCCCCACGAACTCAAGGCGAAGCCTCTGAGTTCGTGGGGATTAACCTCGTAACCTTTGCGCGTGACCGAAGGCGCTCCCACAACGATCGAGGACGTCGAGCAGCGTCTACGCGAGCGCAAGTACATCGGCGACCGAGGCCTCGCCACGTCGATTTTTCTCGCCCTCAAGCTGGAAAAACCGCTCTTCATCGAGGGCGAGGCGGGCGTCGGCAAGACCGAGGCGGCCAAGGTCATGGCCGACGTGCTTGGCGCCCGGTTGATCCGCCTCCAGTGCTACGAGGGAATCGACCTCGCACACGCGGTCTACGAGTGGAATTACCCGCGACAGCTGCTGCACATCCGGCTGATGGGCGAAGGGGAGGACCGTCACGCGGCGGAACGCGAGATCTTCAGCTCCGAGTTTTTGCTGCGCCGCCCGCTACTCGACGCCATCGACAACGACGACCCGACTCCACCGGTCCTGCTGATCGACGAGATCGATCGCTCAGACGAAGAGTTCGAGGCTTTTCTGCTCGAGTTGCTTTCGGACTTCCAGGTCTCGATCCCCGAGATCGGCACCATCAAAGCTAAGCGAGCCCCGTTCGTGGTCATCACCTCGAACCGCACGCGCGAGGTGCATGACGCGCTCAAACGGCGCTGCCTGTATCACTGGATCGACTATCCCGACCTCGAAAAGGAAGTTGAAATCGTCCGCGCCCGAGCGCCGGAGGCCGCGGCCGGTCTCGCGCGGGAAGTCGCCGGCCTGGTCCAGGGGTTGCGAAGCATGGACCTGTACAAGGTGCCTGGCGTTGCCGAGACGCTGGACTGGGCACGATCGCTCGCTGCGCTGGGAGCGACCCGCATCGACTCGTCCCTTGTCAACGCAACTCTGGGCGCGGCGCTCAAATACCAGGAGGACCTGGAGCGAGTGCGCGAGCAGGTGCCGGCGCTCGTCGAGAAGGCGCGGGGTGCCTGAGAGGTGCGGCCGGAACCCTCGGCGAGAGATTCGGCGATCCAGGTGGCCCAGATCCGGGTGAAGCGACGAGCAGCGCAGCGAGCGCATCGTGTATGCGTGCGCGAGCAGCGCAGGAGCTGAACCCGGAGATGGGCCGCATGGGCGCCGAAGATCCGCCGACAGGCATTCCGGCCGCACCTCTTAAGCCGGACCTGCTTCCCCGGCTGGGGGCGTTCGCGCGGCTGCTGCATGACGCGGGCATGGAGGCCGGCCCGAGGCGATTGACCGACGCGACCCGCGCGCTGGTCCACATCGACATCGTGCAGCAGGCGGATTTCCGGAACGCCCTGCGTTCGGTGTTCGTGAGCCGCAAGGAGGACATCGCGACGTTCGAAGCCGCCTTCGACATCTTCTGGGCGCCGCCCGACCCGCGAGTATCGGCGGGAGTGCTTCCGGGACGCAGCCGCGCGCTTCCGATGTCGCCGGAGCGCGCCCAGGCCTGGGCGAACGCGCTCGGGCTGAACAGCTCGCAGATGAACCGAGAGCAGGACCCCACCGCCGTGCCTGCCAGCTCTAGCGGTTACAGCGCCGAGGAGCTGCTCAGGCACAAGGACTTCGACCAGATGACGTGGCAGGAGACCGAGCAGGTGCGCCGCCTCCTCGAGCAGGCGCCCTGGCGGGTCGCGGAGCGAAAGACGCGCCGCCTGCGCTCGGCTCGTAGTGGTCGTATCGACCTTCGCCGTTCCGCGCGCCACGCGATCCGGTCGAGCGGGGAGCTGATGAGGCTCTTCCATCGCAAGCCGCGAGTGCGGAGGCGGCCGCTCGTTTTGATTTGCGACGTGAGCGGCTCGATGGAGCGCTACTCACGTCTCTTGATGATCTTCGCGCACGCGATCGCTCGTCGCGAGGACCTCGAGGCGTTTGTGTTCTCGACGCGCCTGACGCGCATCACGCGACTGCTCCGGCTTCGCGACATGGACCGCGCGCTCGAATCAGTGAGCAAAGGTGTCCACGATTTCAGCGGTGGAACGCGCATCGGCGACGCGCTCGCTGACTTCAACCGGCATTGGGCGCGCCGCGTGCTGGGCCACGGAGCCGTGGTCATCATCGTCAGCGATGGCTGGGACCGCGGCGACCCTGCGCAGCTCACCGCCGAGCTAATCCACCTGCGCCGTTCGGCGCACCGACTGATCTGGCTCAACCCGCTGCTCGGCTCGGAAGGCTACCAACCGCTCACGCGAGGCATGGCCGCCGCGCTCCCGCTGTGCGACGACTTTCTGGCCGCCCACAACGTCGCGGCCCTTGAAGACCTGGGCCGGCTGCTGGCCGGCCTGGACAGGCGCACGAGGACCCGATAGCGATGCGCGAGGTACTCGGCGAGCTCACCGAATGGACCAAGGCTGGTGAAGAGATCGCCCTTGCAACCGTGGTCGAGACGTGGGGCTCGAGCCCGCGGCCGCTGGGTTCGAAGATGGTCGTCACTCGCTCGGGGAAGATGGCCGGCTCGGTCTCGAACGGCTGCATCGAAGGCGCTGTCTTCGAAGAGGCGCAGAAGGTCTTGAAGTCCGGACAGGCGAAGGTCGCTGCCTTCGGAGTGGCGGACGATGTCGCGTTCGACGTCGGCCTGGCGTGCGGCGGCCACATCGAAGTGTTCGTGCAGCCGCTCGGTCCAGTGCATGAGCAGCTCATCGGAATGCTCCAGCGGAACGTGCCGGCAACGCTACGTACAAGCCTGGTCACCGGCGAGGCGGAGCTGGTCGAAGGCGCACCGGCAGGCTCCGAGCTCGCCCGCCGCGAAGGCGACGTGTTCGTGGAACCCTTCCGCCGGCCGGCCCACCTGATCATCATCGGCGCGATCCACATCGCGATCCCGCTCCACCGGCTCGCCAAGCTGATGGGATACCGGGTCACGATCGTCGATGCCCGCGCCAAGTTCGCGACCAAGGAGCGATTCCCCGAGGCCGACGAGCTGATCGTGGCCTGGCCGGACGAAGCGATGGCGCGCCTGTCGATCGACAACTCGTCTTATGTCGTCATCCTCACGCACGATCCGAAATTCGACCTTCCTGCGCTTCGTTCGGTGCTGGGGAAGGACGCGGGCTATGTCGGGGCGATTGGCAGCCGCAAGACCAACCAGAACCGCTTCGATGCCTTGCGCGCCGAAGGATTCACCGAGGACCAGCTCGCACAGGTCCACGGCCCGATCGGCCTCGACCTCGGCGGCCGCGGGGCGGAGGAGACGGCGCTTGGAATCCTGGCCGAGGTTACCGCCACGCGATTCGGCGGAACGGGCTCCGGAATGCGTGAGGTGCGCGCCTCACACGCCTGAGGTGCCTTGCGGGCGCGCCGCGGAGTGAGCCCTGAACCGCCTGGCTTTCTCGCGGTTCCCGCAGGAGGCCATCTTGCACCAGCGGCTGGAGTGGTTCTTCGAGCGGTCGTAGAACGCCCAGCGACACGTCGATGATCCGCACAGCTTCAAGCGCGTCCAGCTCTCGCCCTCCATGGCCGAGTAGAGGGTCGCGACGATGCGGCCCATCGCGCCAACCACCCCGGAGACCCCGGGTTCAAGGCGAGGCTTGCTGTCGGCGCCGAAGCGCATGCGCAACCCGCTCGCGGCCGCGGCCCCATTCAGGGTGGCGACGTCCACCGGGTAGACATGAGCGCCCGAGTTGGCTCCGATCACTCCTCGGATCGCCTCGCGCAGCGCGATCGCATGCTTCAGGTCTGCGGCCTCGACCGCCTGGGAGCTCTCCATCAGGCCCTTTGCAACCAGCCACGTCTTGAGCGTGTTTGGGTCGGTGAGCTCCTCGGGCCCGTCCTGAAGGTCGACCGTGTTGACGAAGGCCTGGATGAGCCCGAGGTCGCCGGCCGCCATTTCCCGATCAGCCATAGATTTGCATTATATCCATAACCCGCATCGGCGTCACACAGGTTATACTAACCACTGTAGCCATTACGCCAGTTAAGGAGGAGTCGGAGATGTATCCCTACATGAACGAGGACGCGGCTTTCGAGCGGCTGAAGGACCTGCAGCGGGAGATGGAGAACAGCCGCCTGATCGCCGGCGGCATTCCGGGCCTCGGCAGCCTGATCCACAGCCTGGCGGAACGCGCCTGGTGGCTCGCCGGCCTCGCGATGCGCCGGCCGCCGCGCCGGCATCCAGTCGCTAGGCCGAAAGGCGCTTAAGCACCTTGACCTGCTCGGCGTCGGGACCCTCTCCCGCGCCGGGCACCTCGAGGATGAACGGTAGCCTGGCGAGGCGAGGTTCGTGCAGCAGCGCACGAAAACCTCCCTCGCCAATCTGCCCGGTTCCGATGTTCGCGTGGCGGTCTCGGTTGGAGCCGAGCCCGGTCACCGAGTCGTTGCAGTGGATGACCTCGACGTGGGACAGCCCGATCACGCGGTCGAGCTCGTCGAGCGTCTTCGAGACGTCGACTGCGGTGCGTTCGTCGTAGCCAGAGGCGAACGCGTGGCAGGTGTCGAAGCACACTGAGACACGCGAGTCATCCAGCCCGGTCAGCATCTGCGCGATCTCTTCGAAACGTGCGCCCACGCATCCGCCGAGTCCGGCGTTGTTCTCGATCAACAGGTGCGCCGACCTCGGACTCGCGCGTTCGAGCGCACGCTTCAGGTGCTCGAGGATCCCGGGTAGGCGAGCCTCGAAGCCCGCGCCTTTGTGCGACCCCGTGTGAAAGATGACGCCGTTGACTCCAAGCTCGTCGGCCGCTTTGAGATAGCCCGCGAGCGTGCTCTCGGAGCGCTGTCGCAGCGTCGGATCGTCTCCGGCGAGGTTGATCAGGTAGACGGCATGAAAGTAAAAGGGCGGATGGCCGTGTTTCGCGGCCGCATCCTTGAACGCCGCGATGCGGGTCTCGTCCAACTTGGGTGAGCCCCAGAAACCTGGCGGTGTGGGGTGCACCTGGATCGCCTCGGCGCCAATCGCCTTGGCCCGCTCGTATGCGAGGTGCAAGCCGCCGGACGAGTCGACGTGAGCTCCAAGTAGAGGCATTCAAAAAAAGAGTAAGCCGGGTCCCTTCTGGCATGCTCAGCATGAGATGGCGATCTTCGTGATGGGCGACCTCGACCTGGCCGTCAGGGGACGCACCTATCGCGAGCCGGAAGGCGAGCACAGCCTGGTCGTCCGAGGCCGCGACCTTGACTCCGCGCTGCAGCACCTGGCCTCTCGCGCCGACTGCCGCGCGCTGGCTGTGGTCGGCCTGCCGGACACGGCCCCGGACATGTCGTCGCTGGCCGGCCGGCGTTTGCTGCTGGTGGATGGCGACAACCAACGTCTGCGTGCATTTGCGGAAACTGCGATTCGCGCCGGCATCGAGGTCGAGTGGATTCGCTCGGCGCGACCTCCGTATGAGCGGCTCGCCTCGGCGCTGCTGCCGGTCGGCGCCGTCATCCTCGCGGCCGGCTCGAGCTCGCGAATGCCCGGCTCGCAGAAGCTGCTGCTCGAGTTCGACGGCAAGCCCATGGTCCGGCATGCGATGGAGTCCGCCTCGGAGGGCGGCTGCCACCAGGTCGTCGTGGTCTACGCGACAGACGACGTACGCGATGCCGTCGACGGTGGGGCGGAACTCATCCATAACCCTAAGGCGAGCACGGGCATGGCCTCCTCGCTGCGGGTGGGCCTGCGCGCGATGCGTGACGAGATCGCGGCGGCAGTCGTCCTCCTCGGCGACCAGCCACTGGTTGGCTCTCGCACCATCGCTGCGCTCATGCGTGCGTGGCGTCGCGAGGGCTCGCGGCCGGCGGTGGCCGTGGCCCAGGCGCACGGCGAATGGGCTCCGCCTGTCGTCCTGGCTCGAGAGCTGTGGACCGACCTGTTCGCGCTCAAGGGCGACGCGGGTGCCCGCCAGATCCTTCAGGGGCACCCTGAGCTGCTCGACATGGTCCCGGCGCCGGGCCGGCCGGACGACATCGACACTCCCGAGGACTACGCCAAGATCGTCCGCCTCTTCCCGCGCCGCAAGCCCCGCCAGCGCGCCTAGCCAACCGCGTACGATTCGCAATAGTGCTAGTGATCGCTCTAGGAGTGGGAGCTTGATAGATCAAGGCTGGCTCGAGGCCGGCGGTTACGAGGACATCAAGTACGAGACCTGGGACGGGATCGCCAAGATCACGATCAACCGCCCGGAGGTCCGCAATGCGTTCCGGCCGGCCACCGTCTCGGAGATGTCGAAGGCTTTCGGGGTGGCCCGTGACGACCCCGAGATCGGCGTCGTCATCCTCACCGGCGCCGGCACCGAAGCCTTTTGCTCGGGCGGCGATCAGCGGATTCGAGGCGACGACGGCTACGTCGATGCCAAGGGCATCGGGCGCCTCAACGTGCTCGACCTGCAGGTCCAGATCCGGCGCCTCCCCAAACCAGTCGTTGCGATGGTCGCGGGCTACGCGATCGGCGGCGGCCACGTCCTGCATGTCGTCTGTGACCTGACGATCGCCGCCGACAACGCCCGCTTTGGCCAGACCGGCCCGCGGGTGGGAAGCTTCGACGGCGGCTACGGGGCAGGCCTGCTCGCCCGCATCGTGGGGCAGAAGAAAGCTCGCGAGATCTGGTTTCTGTGCGAGCAGTACGACGCGCGGCAGGCGCTCGACATGGGTCTTGTGAACAAGGTCGTTCCGCTTGCCGACCTCGAGACGGAAACCGTGGCCTGGTGCAGGAAGATGCTCGAGCTGAGCCCGCTCGCGCTCCGCATGCTAAAGGCCGGTCTCAACGCGGTGGACGACGGGCTGGCCGGCATCCAGCAGCTCGCCGGTGACGCGACGCTCCTCTACTACATGAGCGAGGAGGCGCAGGAAGGTCGCGACGCTTACGTGCAGAAGCGAAAGCCTGACTTCTCCAAGTTTCCCAAGCGCCCGTGATCGCCACCGCTGCGGCGCTGACCCCAACCCGAGTGTGGTGGTCGGCGGTCCGTCCCGCCACGCTGGCGGCCTCGGTCGCGCCGGTGCTGGCCGGCACCGCGATCGCGGTGCACGAAGGCGGACCCCGGCTCGGCGCCGGGCTGCTGGCATTGCTGGTGGGAGTCGCGATGCAGCTCGGTGTGAACTTCGCGAATGACTACTCGGATCACGTGCGCGGCGCGGACAAAACCCGGGTTGGTCCCGTGCGCGCAGCCTCGTCGGGCGTTGTGTCGCCGGATCGGGTCAAGTGGGCGGCAGTCGCCGCCTTCACGACCGCCGCGGTCGCGGGTCTCGTCCTCAGTGTGATCACAGACCCGAGGCTGCTTGTCGTCGGTGTCGCGTGCCTGCTCGCGGGCTGGCTGTACACGGGAGGTCCTCGGCCGTATGGCTACTTTGGGTTGGGCGAGGTTTTCGTTTTCCTCTTCTTCGGGCTTGTCGCAACAGTCGGGACGGTTTACGTGGAGACCCTGCGCGTCACGCCACTCGCCATCCTCGCCGGCTGCGCGATGGGATGCCTGGCGACCGCAATCCTCGTGCTCAACAACCTGCGCGACATGGAGACGGATCGCGTCGCAGGCAAGCGCACGCTGGCCACCCGCATCGGGCGTGCGCCAACCCTCGTCCTATTCCTGGTGCTGGTATGCGTGGCGTTTGCGGTTCCGATCGTGGCTCTCGTCACCAAATTGGCCGCGGTCACCGTGATGCTCGTCGACTTCGCTATCCCGATCGCCGTGGTGCCGGTGCGGATCGCGTTTACCACGAGCGCTCCGCCGGCCCTTGTGCGCGCCCTGAAGCGCATGGCGATGGCTGAGCTTGCCTACGCGCTGCTGTTGACGCTGGGCCTGCTGCTGTGACCAACGCCTACGTGATCGCGCGCAGGCCGGAGGACGTGGCGTGCGAGGTCGAGCGCTTGAGCAAGTCAGGTTGCAGCACTTTCATCCTGCG
>JBGPYE010000071.1:0-7035 GCA_041493095.1 Candidatus Dormibacteraceae bacterium | reverse complement strand
GAAAATCGCATGGTGCGGCCCCCACGGGCAGGAGCCGCACGAGCTGATGGAGGCGGTGAGCGAAGACGACGACTGCGCCGGCGGCCTGGTCACCGCCGGCCTGATCGACGCCCACACCCATCCCGTCTACGCGGGCAACCGAATGGCGGAGCTGGCGAAAAAGACGGCCGGGGCTTCATACGCGGAGGTGGCGAAGGCCGGCGGCGGCATCCGCGCCACCGTCCTGGCCACGCGCGCCGAGCCCATCAGCGACCTGGAGCAGGCGACCGCTCGACGGCTGTGGGCATGGCTCGAGGGTGGCGCAACCACTGTCGAGGCCAAGACGGGCTATCACCTCGACCGTGAGGGCGAGCTCGAGACGACGCGGATGCTCGCGCGCCTGGGTCAGCGCAAGGACCTGCCGCGGATCGAGGTCACCTTCCTGGCCGCGCACGCGCTTCCACCCGATCGGTGGGCCAGGCTCGGCACCTACGCGGGCCAGGTCGCGGAGTGGTGTCAAGAAGCTCACGTCGCCGGCGCCCGCTTCTGCGACGTGTTCTGCGACCGCGGTTACTTCTCAGTCGCTCAATCGCGCCGCATCCTTAAGGCAGGGATCGAGGCAAAGTTAATTCCGCGTATTCACGCGGACGAGCTTGCCCACACAGGAGGCGCGCGCCTGGCGGCGGAGCTGCACGCAGTGTCGGCCGACCATCTGCTGCGCGCGAACCGCAGCGACGCCGTCGCGCTGGCGCGAGCAGGCGTCGTCGCCACCCTCGCGCCGGCGACCGCGCTCTCGATGGGCAAGCTGCCGCCGGTCAAGGAGCTGGCCGAAGCGGGAGCGGTCATCGCTCTCGGAACCGATCACAACCCCGGGACGAGCGGGATCACGAGCATGAGCCTGGTCGTCGCTCTTGCCGTCGGGGTGTTCAAGCTCTCGGCTGAACGGGCGCTGATCGCCGCCACTGTTGGCGGCGCGTTATCGGTTTCGCGATCGGATCGCGGGGTGATCGCCCCCTCAAAGCTGGCTGACCTGGTGCTCTGGGAAGCGGACCACGAGGGGGCCTTCGCATGGGCTTACGGGCTCAAGCCGCGACGGGTTTGGCGCGGCGGTTCGCAAGCTTTTGCGTGATAGGACGTTGCTAATCGCGTGCATTTCGAGTACAAGTTGCACTGAAAAGACCGCCGCTCCGTGTAACGAACCAATAACCAGCGGTCATATGGAGGAAGTCATCTAGTGGCAAAGTGGAATCCCTTGGCGTTGAAAATCTTGATGTGGTTCATGGGTGCGCTGATCGTGATGGGCTCAGGTCTGGGCTTCATCGGCGGCAGCTTTTTCCCATTCGACAGCTGGGCGGGCGTGACCGCCTCGGTAGCAGGCGTCGCTTTCGGCGCCGGCATCATGATCGCCGGCTTTGACCCAGTCGCAAATGTCAGCTGGGTCCGCGCGCTCGTCCTTTACGCAATCCTTGAGATCGTCTGGCAGATCTTCAACCAGATCACCATCTCGCACTTCGACATCGTCGCGTTCATCATCGCCATCCTCGTCGCGGTCCTCATTCTTGTCCTCTACCCGAACAAGCCAGCGCTCTGGATGCAGGGCGGCACGTCGGGCGCTCGCGCGTAGGTAGTTCTTCGAACCTTTATAAGGGGCAGCCTTGCTGCCCCTTATTTCTTTGCCCGACTATCCGGTGCCTGGTTCGTCCCCGCTGACGATCCAACGTCCGCCGCCTGCACTTGCCACCAGGTCGTCGGCCGCTTGCGGTCCCCAGGAACCTTTGGGGTATGACTCCGGGTGGCCCTCGGCCTCCCACGCTCGGATGAGCGGATCGACGATCTCCCAGGAAAGCTCGATCTCCTCTTCGCCGGGAAAGGCCGAGTGTCCACCGGCGAGCACCTCCGAGAGCACGTTCTCGTACGCGTCGGGCAGGGCTGCCTTTGAAAGGCGCGCGTAGTCGAGCCGCATCCCGGCCGGCACCATCTCGAATCGTGTTCCCGGTCGCTTGGCGCCGATCCGAAGCGAGATGCCTTCGTCCGGCTGGATGCGGATCACGATCAAAGTTGGAATGCCGCGCTGGCGCCGGCCTGCGATGCGCAACATCGGAGCGTCGCGCAACTTGATCACGACCTCGGTGACCCGCTTTCGAAGCGCTTTCCCGGTCCGCAAGAAAATCGGCACGCCATCCCAGCGCCAGTTGTCGATCGACACGCGCATCGCCGCGTAGGTCTCCCGCCTTGAGTCGGGAGCAACGCCCTCTTCATCGAGGTAGCCCTCGTACTGCCCGCGCACACCCATGCTGGGATCGATCGGTGACATTGCGCGCAGCGCGGCGCGTTTCGCCCGGCGCACGTACTCCGGGTCGAATGTGGTCGGAGGCTCCATCGTGATCAGAGTGAGCAGCTGCAGCATATGGTTCTGGATGATGTCGCGCACCGCACCGCTCTGGTCGTAATAGCCTGCGCGCTTGCCGATTCCTTCCTCCTCCGCCACCGTGATGAGGATGGTCTCGACCAGCGTCCGGTTCCACACCGGTTCGAAAAGTGAGTTCGAAAAGCGCAGCGCCATCACGTTTTGAACGGTGTCCTTGGCGAGGTAGTGGTCGATGCGGAAGATCTGCTCCTCGTCGAACGCTGCCGCCAGCTCAGCGTTGAGCTGGTGAGCCGACGCGAGGTTGTGACCGAACGGCTTCTCGACCACGATCCGCCGGCTCGTGTCGGCCTTTTTCGCCAGCCCGGACAGCGCGAGGCCGGCCACGATGTCGCTGAAGGTCTCAGGCGGCGTGGCGAGGTAGAAGATGACGGTCGCCGAGCCGGCCAGCATCTCGTTGAGGGGCGCAAACGTAAGAGGATCCGCATAGTCGAGCTGCACCCATTCCGCCGTGTCGCTCAACCGTTGATTGCCACTGGCCTGCTTCACCGTCTCGCGAAAATCAGCGGACGTCTTGTGGCTCCGACCCGCGCCGATCACGCGCACCGCCTGGCCTTCGCGAGCGACGAGGCGGCTGAGCGACGGCAGGATCTTGCGTTGCGTCAGGTCGCCGGAGGCTCCGAAGATGACCAGGTCGACTGGTTTGGCCACGTCCGAATCCTACGGGGAGTCGGT
The DNA here is from genome assembly GCA_041493095.1 of Candidatus Dormibacteraceae bacterium. Lineage (GTDB taxonomy): Bacteria > Chloroflexota > Dormibacteria > Dormibacterales > Dormibacteraceae > Palsa-870. The sequence continues at coordinate 3,956 of JBGPYE010000071.1, read as the reverse complement.
GATTACGTCGGTGCCCGCGACCTCGTCATGGAAAGGGCGACCAAGCGCCCATGCGATCGGACTTGCAAGCAGGCGGACCACCGACTGTCCGACGGTCGGCTTTGACCCATCGAGTGCGACGACGCGCTGGCGTACGACCACGCCGCCCAGCGTCCGCCCCGAGATGCTCCAGCATGCAACGTGGTACGCGGCCGCGACGCCGAGCAGCACGTGGAGCTTCCGGCGCCCGCCGGTTAGGCCGGCGAGCATTGCGCAGAAAGCGAGGTCGACGGCGGCCGCGCGCTGACGACCACGCTGGTCGGCAGGGACGCCCGGCGCAGGTTCGCGGCCGCGCACGCGCAGCAGGTACAGGCGTGTGATCACTCGGTGGACGGGGAGCTGGGTCACCGCGTACAGAGGTAGAGGGAGCAGCGGACGGTAGCCCTCAACCGAGGCGACCAGGCGACCTTCAACCGACTCGATGCGGAAGCGTCCGCCCGCGCGGCGCGCCGCGATTCCGCCTTCGATCGGCCACTCAACGGCGTTGCGAGTCACCTTCGGCCGCCCGAAGCGCAGCAGCTCAAGAGGCCCGATGTATAGGGATGAGCCGCCCTTGGCCTTGACCAGGCCCAGCGTCAGCCTTCGGATGTCCTCCAGGTAGGTCTCGTGCAGCCGGCTGCCCAGGACGGCTCGAGCGCCGGCGACCGAGACGTCGACACTGACCTGGCCGTCCGTGAATCGAAGCACAGTCATATCTTGCTGACTATCTTGCTAGCTGTGGCGAGGCGGGAGTTCATGGCGGAGGTGACCGTAAAGTGCCCGCCCGAGCGCGCCTTCGACTATTTCGCGGACTACCGGCACGTGGCAGCTGTGCTCGAAGGTGTGAACCGGTGGGAGCCGGCCGGAACGAAAACAACAGGCATCGGGGCTCGCTACAACGTCGAGATGCAAGCCCTCGGCATGCCGTTGCGGAGCGTGCTGCGTCTTGATCGCTGGCGCCGCCCACATGAGATCGGATGGGTCTCCGAATCGGGGTTGCTCAAGCAGGAGGGCGGTTTCACCTTCAAAAACGTGAAGGATGGTGTTCGCATCGAGCTGCGCATCGCCTACGAGCCGCCGGCATCGTTCGTGGGTGGCGCCATTGCCGGACGCCTCGACTGGGTGGTCAGGCGGCGTTTGCAGAAAGCCCTCGAGCGAATCCGCGACCTCCTGGAAGTTGAAAGCTGACGGATCGCCCCTCCCGGGCACGCCCTGCAGGCGGGCCGACCTCCCCGGCGAGCGCGGAGGGAACACTAAAGTGGGCGCATGAAGCTCACGAGCGACGCCCGAGAGATCCTCGGGCAGTCTCCGATCGGCATGCTTGCCCTCCGCTCAGGGCGCTTCCCGCTTGTGAACCCGGCAGTGTTCAGCTTCGCCTCGGGGTCGCTTTGGATGACGACCTCGCGTTATGCGGCCAAGACTTTGATGGCACGCCGCGACCCGCGCGCCGCCTTCCTGGTCGATGGCGGATCGCGTGCTCTCCTGCTGCGCGGAGCGATCGAGGTCTTCGATCCGCTGTCGGTTTCGAGCCAGGTGCGCGCGATGCTCGACGGACCGGGCTACGTCCTCGGCATGGCCGGCTACGCGCTCAAGAACGCGCCCTTCGTCGCGGGCTACGTGCTCGACCTCGCGCGGCTGCCGCGCGAGTGGCTCCCTTACAACCGCGTCGTCATGCGCCTGCGACCAAGCCACGCCGACGTCCTCGAGGGCGTTCAATTTCCCGCGGCCCAGGCCGCGCGCGTCCCCGCCGTTCCGGCGGAGGTGAGCCGCCGCCTTGCGGGGGTCTCGCGCGGATACGCGTGCTGGGTCGAAGGCGGCATGCCGGTGATTCGGCCCGCTTTCTGGGAGGTGGACCACGGACGGGTCACGGTCGCAGCCGCGGCTGGACGGCCGAGAATTGGAACGCCGGGCGCGCTGGTGGTCGAGTCTCATCACCGATTCCGCCCTTCGCTCATGGTGGGTGCATGCGTGCGAGGCACATTTGAAGGCGCGGCGGATGGATCAGTCATCGCTGAGCGATACGGAATCGACCCGACTGAGATTCCGCCCGCGATCGAGCTCAGGCCTGAGCGTGTGACTTCATGGCGCGGTTTTGCCATCACGACGGCGGTGCCGCGATCCGCGCGTCATCTCAGCGTCGCGCAAGGCTAAAGTGGTCAGTCCGGGAAAACGCTCGCCAATGCATCGGCCTAGGCGGCCGGGCTTCGCTGATGCCTGCGTCGCCTCCTGCGCGCGTTCGGTCACGCATCTGGGCGATGCGCTCCCTCACGTACTCGTCGGCTCCATGGCACCGGCCGCCGATGCCGCGCCTTGGCGAGCTGATTCCCGGACAGACCACTGATGGCGAAGCCTGCAGCTCCCGGCCTGCGAGTCCGTCGCTGGACTTCTGGCCAGTGGACCGAGGCGTCCGACGCGGTCGTCACCGAGGAGCCTCTTCAGCTCCTGCTTCACGGCGAGCCGCTGTCGGTTGTAATGCGAACGCCTGGGCACGACATCGAGCTGTCCCTGGGCCTCATGTTCGCGGAGGGGATCGTGCGTGAGCTGCGCGAGGTGCGCCTCGTCCGCATCAGCGCTGAGTCGGGGGAGACAGAAAATGGGGTTCGCGTGGATGCGGACCTGCTCGAGTCGAACCAGGTCGATGTACACCCGGTCGGCGCTCCACGGCGCAAGCCCGAGCGCTCGATGCTGTCGAGCTCGGCCTGCGGTGTGTGCGGCACCGTGCTCATCGAGGACCTGAGGCGCGACCTGGCCCCTTTGCCTGATGGTCCAAAGGTCGACCCAGCAGTGCTCCCCGGCCTCGTCGAGCAGCTCCGCGCTGGCCAGGGGGTGTTCGAGCTGACGGGTGGCCTTCATGCCGCAGGCCTTTTCACCGCGGCCGGCGAGCTCGTCCATCTGCGAGAAGATGTGGGCCGGCACAACGCGGTCGACAAGGTCGTCGGACGCTCGCTGATCGACGGCGCTCTGCCGGCGAGCGATTCGATCCTCGTCGTGAGCGGGCGTGCTGGGTACGAGATCGTTCAGAAAGCGATCAGCGCCGGCATTCCCGTGCTCGCCGCCGTGAGCGCGCCGTCAAGCCTGGCCGTTGCCCTGGCGCGAGAGTTCAACCAGACCCTGGTCGGCTTCCTCCGTGGTGACCGCTACAACGTCTACGCGGGACCTGAACGCCTGAGCGGGCTTTGATTTCCGCCGTCAAGAGCGTTCACCCTGCCCGGCGGGCTGTCCTGGTGGGGGCTTATGTCCTGCTCGTCGAGTGGTCGCGGGCGCTGATTCAGAACGAGCCGTACATGGCCGTCCCGGCCCTCGTCCTCGGAGGAGCTGCCCTCGCATTGGTTGTGGCCGGCTGGCCTGCGGACCGCCTGGGCCTCGGCACATCGCGACTCGGCTTGCGGAGTCTCGGCGGCCTTGCGCTGGGGGCTGTGCTCCTCCTGCCTGCGGCGGTGCGATCCGCCGCTGTCCCGGCCTTGCCTCCAGGGCTGGCGGTCGCGGCCGTCGCCGTCTCGATTGGGGAGGAGCTCGCGTTCCGAGGTGCCCTGTACGCGGCGCTCGACCAGCTTGGAGGCGCGCCCCTTGCGATCATCGGCAGCACCGCCCTGTGGACTGCGGCGCATGCGCTCTCGCATCCGCCCGCGTTCCTCGGCGCCGTGGCGGCTGCCGGCTTGCTGCTCGCCCTGTGGCGCTGGGCATGCCGCGACCTCGTGGGTCCCGTGATCGGCCATGTCTTGGCCGACCTCGCGCTATGAGACGCGCGGCGCTGCTGGCGACGGCCGCGACAACCTATGTCGTCGCGGCCTGGATGGTCGCTCCCGGCTTTTATGACGGGTTCGGGCCGCCCCAGGCATACAACTGGACCTGTCCACCGCCGCAGGCGGGCGCCAACACCAAGCCGACCTCAGGACACCAGCAGATCAAGGTATTGGGCGGCGTCAGCGACGCCAACT
>JBGPYE010000262.1:0-2789 GCA_041493095.1 Candidatus Dormibacteraceae bacterium | reverse complement strand
TCGCCGACGGCGTCATCGCCACCCGCACCTGGCTGCCCGCCTGCGTCAGGGCTGAGGCAAGGTCGACCAGCTTGTAGGCGGCGATCCCACCCGACACCAGCAGCGCCAGGCGCAGGCCGCGCAGCTCGTTCGGTACTGGGGTTGAATCGAGTGGCATCGACTAAGTGTGCGACTCGCGGGCTTTCTGGACGATGGCGAGCGCCTCGGCCACCGCTCGCTCGAGCTCGTCATTCACCACGACGTGGTCGTAGTGCTTGGCGAGCTCCATCTCTTGCGCCGCGATCTTCCGCCGCAAGGCCATGTCCTCCGAGCTCTCGCTGTTGCGGGCCTCCTGGCGCCGCGCGAGCTCCTGAGTGGAGGGTGGCGCGACGAAGATGAACACCGCGTCGGGCACCCGCTTGCGAACCTGCTCCGCCCCCTGCACCTCGATCTTCAGCACGATGTCGTGGCCGTCCGCACGCGCCCTCTCCACCCGTTCGGCCAGCGTTCCGTACAGGTTGCCGTTGTACGTCGCGTACTCGAGAAAGGCTCCCTCGTCGATCAGCTGCTGGAAGCGCTCAGGGCTCACGAACGTGTAGTCGATGCCGTCGACCTCGCCCGGCCGGGGCGGCCTTGTCGTGCAGGAGACCGAGTAGCGAAGGTTGCGATCGAGCTCGAGCAGGCGCTTGATCAAAGTGTCCTTGCCGACGCCTGACGGGCCGGAGATGACGATCAGCAGGCCGCGCTTCTTTGTCATTTCAACGAGGCCCAGAAGGAGTCGAAATCTTCGGGCGGCGGCGCTTCGAAGCTCATCTCCTCTTTGGTCCGCGGGTGTCGCAGCCGCAACCGCCAGGCGTGGAGCATCGGCCGCGACAGCCCATCGTCACGTCCGCCATATTCGGCGTCGCCCGCCACGGGGTGCCCGAGAGCGGCGAGGTGAACGCGGATCTGGTGCGTGCGCCCGGTGTCGAGGTCACAGCGCAGGAGTGTATGCCCGCCCCGACGTTCGATCACCTCGTACCGCGTGCGCGCAAACCGGCCCCCGCTGACGACCGCCATGCGCTTGCGTTCCTTTGGATGCCGGCCAATCGGCCCTTCGAGCTCACCGGCTGCCAACTTGATCTCTCCTTGCACGATCGCGAGATAGGTGCGGCTCAGCGAGCGGTCTTTCAGCTGCGACGAAAGGGCTCGGTGGCTCACGTCGTTGCGGGCGACGACGATCAGCCCGGACGTTCCCTTGTCGAGCCGGTGCACGATGCCCGGCCGGACGGCGCCGCCGACTTCGGACCAGTTCCCGCCGCGGCCCAAAAGCGCGTGGACCAGCGTGCCGGTGTAGTGACCGGGCGCCGGATGGACGACCATCCCGGCGGGCTTGTTGATGACCGCCAGGTCATCGTCCTCGTACAGGACGTCGAGCGGGATCGCCTCCGCGGCGGCATCGGTGACATAAGCCTCTGGGATCTCGAACTCGACCACGTCACCGACCCCGACGCGCGCGGCGGGATCCGCGGGCAGGCCGTTGACGCGAACCATGTGGCTCTTGATCAGGCGCGCCGCGGCGGAGCGGCTCAGGTCGGTCGCGTGCTCGGCCAGGAAGCGGTCCAGCCGCGGGGCCGCGGCCTCCGCTACGACCCGGTTGGTTTGCGTATCAAGTACCCGGCGATGAGCCCGACCACGCCGATGCTGATCGCCGAGTCCGCGACGTTGAACACGGGCCAGAAGTGCACGTTGACGAAGTCGGTCACGGTCCCGTGCACGATCCGGTCGTAACCGTTGCCGAGCGTCCCGCCGAGGATCAAGCCCAGGACGGCGCCGTTCCAGAGATTGCTCGGAGTCCGCGCCACGTAGACCACGAGCCCGATCGCCACCACCACCGACGCGACGAGGAAGAAACCTGCGCCCGCGGGCGCGAAACCGAACGCCGCTCCGGAGTTGCGCACGTTGGTGATTCCAACCAGGTGCCCGATGACGGAGACCTCGGTGCCGTACGGGATCTCCGCCGCGACCAGGCTTTTCGTCACGCGGTCGAGCACGAAGACCCCGAGGGCCAGCAGGACGAAGACGATCCGGCCCGCAGTCACCAGGCCTAGTTTCGCTTGAGGCCGATCCAGATCTGTTCTCCTTCCAGCATCAGCTGTTCGCCGTCGAAGTCGTCCGCGCGGCCGTGTTCGAGGGTGACCGAGAGTGTTTCGTTCTTGATGTAATCGCCGTGACGATCAATCGCGCGCACCAGCATCCCATCGGCCTCATACCTGGTGTGGATACGGTCTTCGACGTTCAGGCCGAGCTTCTTGCGGCGGTCCTGGATCGCGCGCACGATCTCGCGGGCCAGCCCCTCCAGGCGAAGGTCTTCGGTGATCTCTGTGTTCAGCTTCACCTCAGGCTCCCCGAAGACCAGTTCCTTGACGTTGAGCTCCTCGCGCACGATCTGAGCGATGTCCTCCGGCAGCCGGTCGCCCGGAAGGGCGATCGACGCCAGCGGCTGCCGAACCTTCAGCCGCGCGGCGTCGCGAGCGGCGAGCCCGGCCTCCACCGCTTGCCGCGCGCGCGCCATGTCGGCCTCGACCTGGGCATCTTGGTAGGGCGTCGGCTCGGGGAAGTCGCTGAGGTGCACCGATTCGCCGTTCGACAGGTTGCGGTACATCGCGTCGGAGGAAAAAGGGGCGAACGGCGCCATCAGCTGGCAGACCGTGCGCAGAGTTTCATACAGCGTCTGGTACGCCGCCGCCTTGTCGGTGTCGGATTGCGACTTCCAGAACCGCCGGCGCGAGCGCCTGATGTACCAGTTCGAGAGATCGTCGACGAAGCGG
>JBGPYE010000192.1:0-4294 GCA_041493095.1 Candidatus Dormibacteraceae bacterium | reverse complement strand
CTCCTGGCCGCCTTCGATCAGCGATGCATGAATCGATCCCGTGCCGAGCAATGCGTGGCCAGGGCCTTTCCGCAGCTTTCGGTCGAGGTCGACCACCCGTTTGAGAATCCTTCCCATCTGACCGATCGCGTCCACCCCGAGATCCGGCCGCGAACCGTGTGCGGCTACGCCGCGCGACTCCACCTCGAGCCACACAAACCCCTTGTGCGCAAGGCATAGGCGGAGCTCGGTGGGCTCGGTCACGATCGCCGCGTCCGCCCCAAACTGATCCAACACGGCGCTGGTCCCGATGCTCGCGACCTCCTCGTCGGCCACCGCAGTGACGATGAGGTCGCCCATGAGTCCGAGCCCTTTCGCTTCGCGCGCGGCGATCATGATCGCGGCGAGGCTTGCCTTCATGTCGTAGGCCCCGCGGCCGTAAACCCGCCCATCCGACACCATTGGGTCAAAGGCGCCGCTCATTGCACCGGCGCCGACGGTGTCCATGTGGGCGTTCAGCATCAAGCTCGATCCACCACCCGTTCCTTTTAGGACGCCAACCACGCTCGGCCGACCCGGAATCGGTTCGACCAGCTCGACGTCGAGGCCCTCGTCGCCAAGCCAGGAGGCGACAAATTGAGCGATCGGCGCCTCTCCGCTGGCCATTGGGCTGAGCGAGGGATTCACGGACTCGATCGACACCAGCCGGCAAATGAGGTCCTCGAGTTCGGCCGACAGGCTGGACCTCGACACGCCCCTCACCCTAGGGGAATTGCGAGGGCCCTTACCGGGCCCTCGCTCAGTTTTGGGCTAGTCCTCGCCTTCTTCTTCGGCGTTCGACATCGCAAACCACGCGAATCCGCTGCCGTTAGCAGCCGCGGTTCCATTTACGACGAACACAATCGGGTCCTTGCACGGGCGCGGCAAAGCTATCTTGGCGTCGATCGTTGCGTTGCCCGCGGGACCTGTTGTTGCTGGGCCGGTGATCACGTTGGCCACACCGTGCGGCGTAAGGCAGCTGAGTGTGACCCTGAAGCTGCCGACCGGGTTGCTCGGCGGGGTCCGAGTCGGGATGATCAGCCCCACCACCTCCACGTGGACGTTGCCCTGCCGGTCAACCTCTCCAGTCCCGGAGGTGATCACCCACGGCGCGCCTCCGGCCTTGATCCCGCGATCGTTCACCAGGTTGATGCCAGTCGGGCTGACGCCTGTCATCGAATCGAACTCCACCAGCGTGCCGCCCTCGTGCGCGCCGGCGGTGATGCTCGCCCCGCCCACCAGGCTCACGGCGCCTAAAACAGCCACCAACAGTCTTCGGAAATGCGTCATCCCAACGACCTCCACTAACCCACCGGCAACTCCCAACCGATACCGCCAGGAGTTACCGAAGGCTTAAGAAACGCAAGGTTTCCCAGGCCACAACCGTTGGAGTGGCCAAAGGGAGGTGATCCTGCGTGATCACGACCATCGTCACGTTCCTCACCGAGAAGATCGTCGCCGTTGTCATCACAATCGTTGTCGTCGTAGCTGCTGTGCCGACTCTGATTGTCGCGATCCACGGCAACACGATCACCATCACGACAGCGGCCGCCTCCTCTAGCCGGCACCATGACGAAGACGAGCGCGCCCGCCTGATCCTCGAGGTCAAGACCGCCGGCGACACTGTCGTCGTCAAGATCGACAACGAAGAGGCGAGCTGCGCCTCGCAGATCGATCAGCTTGCGTCGCAGTCCAGGCTTTCCGCCACCTCGACCAGGGCCGCCCTGGACAAGGGCAAGGGCGAGTTCCACACCGCCACCCTCAACTTCCGCAAAGAGATCAAGGACAACGAGGACGAGCTCGAACACGTCAAGGTCATCACGACCGAGACGACGCAGACCTTCCTCGTCCGCATCTCCACCGTGTCAGTGACCGCGTTCGGTCACGACGGCCATTCCGGAACCCTGATCACCGTGTGCCAGACCATCCTGGTTGAGATCCGCACGATCATCGTCGTCGTCCAGTCCAGCGGCGGCGACGAGGACGACGACTGATGTCTCTAGCCAACCCCCCACGGAGCAAGGCCTCCTCCACCTCTACTCCAAAGGCCTTCGCTTCTACCGACCCGGCGAGCCCCCTTCCCGACTTGCTCGCCGGGCTCCGGTGGGGGACCCGTGAGGTGCTGATCGCGGCGGCCGTCCTGCTTGTCATGGACATCTTCGCCGGCTGGTCCTACCTCGCCAGCTTCTTCGGCTTCTTTCGCGTCCCGGTGGAAGGTCTTGGCCTGAGCTTCCCGGAGGTGCTGGCCCAGGGCCTGCGCTCAATCCTCCTGCCGCTCAGCGTGGTCGTCGTCGCAGCGAGCGCGCCGAGCCGCAAGCTTCGACCCGCGGCCATCGCGGTCCTCGGATACCTGGTCTTCCTCGCCCTCGTCGCCCTGGGCAACCACTGGGCCTCGCCCGGCTCGGTCGCCGCTCAACTGGCCGCCGCCATCGCCATCGCCGCCATCGTGTTCGGCCTGCGGCTGGGCTGGGGCCGCTCGCAGGCGCAGCGCCTGGTCATCGGCGCGGTCGCCCTCCTGCTCCTGATCTCGATCCCCATCGCGACCGGCACGCTGGACGCAAGCCAGAAGGCCGGGACCAAGACCTCGACCCTGCGCATCATCACCAGCGGGCCGGTGCTTCCCACCGCGGTGCCTTCGAACGGCCTGTTTACCAACGCGAACTACGTGCTGCTCAGGGAGAGCGACACGCGCTACTGGCTGTTCCGGATCGGCGACCAGTACGCGTACTCGATCGCCAAGAGCGACGTCCTCTACATCCGCTACTAGCACCCTTCTAAGGCGATTCCAAGCTTGCCCTGCTAGCTTCGAATCGTGGTGCAAGACCGGATCGAAGCCATCGAGCAGCGCGACCACGGCCTTGAGAAGCTGGGCGACCTGACGCGAGCCTGCTTGTTTGTAGCCACCGCGCTGCTGGCGGCGTTCTCGGTCATCGCGGCGGTAACCATTCCGGGCCAGAGCCAGGCCACCGCGAGCACCTCCGCCACGGCCCAGGCTGCGGACAGCGGTCAGCGACTCCAGGGTCTCCCCAGAGGGTCTTTGCACCGCAGCGCCGGCCGCCCTGTAGCTGTCTCAGGCGGCTCGCACTAACCCGGCTACTGACCGACGAGGCGAATCGTCCAGAAGTCTCTCGATAGGCCCGACTGGATCAGGTACGAGTACGGAAGCGTGAAGTTGCCCTTCATGCCCCAGGCCGCACCCCACGAGTTGCGGCACAGGAACCACTGGTTCGCATCGTCGTAACCGACCGCCATCACCGCGTGCCCGCCGACCGGTCGCTCGCCCCAGCCCGGCATCGGCGCGTGGCCCGTGCGCGCGACGGTCGGGCTCTCGAAGCTCTGATAGACCGTGAATCCAAAGATGAATGGAAAGCCTGAGGCCAGGCATCCCTTCATCTGGTTCATGTCCTGGACCAGGCTCTGGTAGGAGATCGCCCGGTCAAGCAGCGCGTCCTTGTACGCCCGAACCGACGGCTTGGTCGCGAACTTCTTGATCACGTACGGCCACTCGGGCTCGGGGCAGACGCCATCACTGGCCACCGACTTGATGCCGTCCCGGATCATCGCGCCGCTGTCGGACCGCACCGTCCCCTCGATGACGCGCTCGTTGTAGTAGATGAAAAGACGCGACGGAACGAAGTCGGTCAGCTTCTGCTTCATGCGGTCGAACTCGATGGCGCCCGCGATCGCGTTGGCGGTGCAGCTGCCGAGCTGGCCCTGGTTGTAGATGGCCGGACACCGGCGACGGAGGTCAGCGCTGGGCGGCAGCGCCGCGAGGAACTGGGCCGGGGCGGCGTACAGGTGGTCTCGCTGGTCGGGCTGGTCGGGAATCCATCCATAGCGGCGGATCTTGCGCGGCCTGGTCATTGAATTACTCCCTCCGCTTGATGGGGCACCCCTGCGGGGATTATCGCCGCTGCGGTGCTAGCCTGCCTGCGTGCGATCGCCGAGGAGGCTGATCACTTGTGGAATCGTCTCCGTGGTGGTTATAGCCCTTCTCCTCCTTATCTGGATCGTGATGCTCGGCCCGGCTCTCCTGATCTTGGCCAAGCCGCAGTCCTAGCTACAGATAAGCCCAGTTCGCGACGCTCGGCGAGTCGCCGACGTAGATGTGCACCCCATGCGCGAATCGATTCGCTTCGAGAGCGATCGCCGTCGCGCGCGTGTGGCCTTCCATGATCACCAGGGGGCCGTCTGGATGTTTGAGGCAGATGATCTCGGGGAGCGGCGGCGGGGGATTGGATTCGCAGATCCGCAACGCCAGCGCGAGGACCAGCAT
>JBGPYE010000160.1:0-4797 GCA_041493095.1 Candidatus Dormibacteraceae bacterium | reverse complement strand
TGCGTCGTGATCGGCTGGCGCAAGTCCAACGACGGCGCGTCGCTTGGCTCGCTGCTGCTCGGCCTCTACGACAAGAAAGGGACGATGCACTACGTCGGTCATACGTCGTCCTTCAGCGCGGCCGAGCGCAAGGAGCTCATCGTCAAGCTCAAGCCGTTACAGACCGAGATTCCCGAGTCGGAGTGGAAAGCTAACCCGGGTCGCATGCCGGGCGGCGTTAGCCGGTGGTCCCGCGGCAAGGAGGCGGAATGGGTCGCCGTCCGGCCCGAGCTCGTGTGCGAGGTCGCCTACGACAAGCTGGAGGCGGGACAACGGTTCCGCCACGCGACCCGATTCCTTCGCTGGCGTGTGGACAAGCCCCCGCGCAAGTGCGGCTTCGACCAGATCGAGTCAGCGGCCGTGTTCGACGTGCGAGGGATCTTCGGGAGCAAGTAGGAGCGGCCGGGCTCCGTGACCTCCAGGACCGTAGTACTTCATCGCCGCCCGGCCCAACCCGGTCACCGCGAGCCAGTCAAAGCCCGCGCCGGCCGCGACTCCGACTCCGAGAGGCACCACCCGGGCCGCCACTTTCGCAGCTCCTGTGGTGGCGAACCGCGCGAGGATCCGCGTGACCACCCGCCCGCCGCCGTGCACGAGCAGCAGGTTCGGCAGACGTTGAAAGGCCGCGATTGCGATGCGCTCTCCGCCGGCGACGAGCACGTCCTCGCGCAGCTTGACCGCGCCGCTGGTGATTCCAACGACGACCAGGGCCTCGACGACGCGTTCATCGGAGTTATCGAGCTCATGTCCGAAGATCATCGCGATCCCCAGCACCAGCTCGACCTCTTGCTCGAGCGCGTACAGGGTCTGGCTCGTGATGGTGCCGATGGCGATCAGAGTGCCGAGACCTGGAGCGATCGACACGGCGCCGCTCAGCGCGCCGGTCGCTGCTACACGGCGGCGCGTGGAACGGATGAGCGCCAGGGCCAGTTGATGATTGGTGTAGTTCGGTTGGCCCGACCGCAGCTCCTCGACCTTCGCTCGGATGGAGGGCTCGCGACTCTGCACTGCGTGGGTGAGAGCGCCGAGCGCTGACCGCAGTTGGGGCGGAAGGCTGTTGAGGTCCATTTCGGAAGCGTAACGGGGGTGGTCCCCACTCGTCCTTGATGAGAAGGAGTCGCAGATGGAGGCGGGCGGCCTGAATACCAAGTTGCGACTAAGTCGCGATAAGCGTTAGGCTCCAACCGTGGCCTCCATGGGCGCCCTGCTGCGTGACTCCTTCGACAGTGGGGAGCGCAGGCGCCTGGCGGGATTCTTCGGCGGCGTGGGCCTGCTGCACCTTGTGGGTTGGGGTCTCCTCTTCGCCGCGGCGGCCGGCCAGCCGACCATCCTCGCGCTGGGAGGCCTCGCCTACACCTTCGGCCTCAGGCATGCCTTCGACGCCGACCACATCTCGGCCATCGACAACACCACACGCAAGCTGCTCCAGGACGGCCGCAAGCCCGTCGGCGTCGGGTTCTTCTTCTCGCTCGGCCACTCAACGGTCGTTTTTCTCGTCGCCGTCGCGCTGGGCCTGACCGTCAAGTGGATCGTCGACGGTGTCGCCGGTGACGGCGGCCTGCTCAGGAGCGTCGGAGGCACGGTCGGCACTGTCGTATCGGGCGGCTTTCTCGTCCTGATCGGCCTGCTGAACCTGGTCATCCTCATCGACGTCGTCCGCGTCTACCGGCGCCTCAAGTCGGGCGAGTACGACGAGGAATCTCTAGAGCTGGACCTCACCGCCGGCGGGTTCATGAGCCGGATCTTCGGACGCCTCTTTCGGGTCATCCGGCACAGCTGGCAGATGTATCCGATCGGGTTTCTGTTCGGCCTGGGCTTCGATACCGCATCGGAGGTGGCCATCCTCGCCATCGCAGCCGGAGCAGCGGCCAAAGGCCTGCCGTTCATGGCGGTGATCGCGCTGCCGCTGATCTTCGCCGCGGGAATGTCGTTGATGGACACGGCCGACGGGGCGTTCATGGCGAAGGCATATTCGTGGGCGTTCACGAGCCCGATCCGCAAGGTCTTCTACAACCTGACGATGACCAGCCTCTCAGTGTTCGTCGCGCTGTTCATCGGCACCGTCGAGCTCATGCAGGTCCTCATCGAGAGGTTCGACCTGAAAGGCGGTGTCTTCGGGGCCATCGCCGGCTTTGACCTCATCGGACGTGCCGGCTACCTCATCGTCGCGGCCTTTGTCGTGGCCTGGGCGTCAGCCCTCTTGATCTACAAAGTGCGACGAATCGACGACCGCTGGAGCGAGAAGGTCCGCCGGGTCGCTTAGCTAAGACCCTCTTTGACGAGGCCTTCGATGTCCAGCTGCCGGCCGCCGAATGTCAGGTGACCTTCGGGATCCTTGGGCCATTCATCTTCGGGTCGGTCCCAGGCCAGCTCGAGGCCGTTCTCGTCAGGATCGCGCAGGTAAAGCGCCTCGTGCGTGCCGTGATCGTTCACTCCATCCAGCGGCCAATCAGCGGCCACAAGGCGTCGTAGCGCGTCGCCGAGCGCGGCTCGGGTGGGGTATCGGATCGCGACGTGGTAGAGGCCCGTCGTGTTGGGGGGCGGGGGAGTGCCGCCCTTCGACTCCCAGGTGTTGAACCCGAGGTGGTGGTGATAGCCGCCTGCGGATAGGAACAGGGCGTCCGGCATGCGGAACACGACGTCGAAGCCAAGGATGACAGCATAGAAATGGTGGATGCGGTCGATGTCAGCGGTCTTCAGGTGCACGTGGCCGATGTCGACGCCTTCGGCGATCGGTCGCGCGCTGCGTTCGCGAGGGGCCACGCCATTGCTGGCCTTGATCACGTTCATTCCTCTGGTGGCCCGATGAGCTTCCAGCCGTTCTGCCACGGCCAGTTGTGACGGACCTGCAGCGAGATGATCACCAGCGCCATGGCTTCGAACGCGCGCGCCATCACCAGAGGGCCGGCGTCGATGGGGCGGAACCCCAGCGACTTGACGAACTCCAACACCTTGGTCTTGGCCGCCTCGTCATCGCCGGCTACAAAGCCGTCTAAGGAAGTTCCATTCACTGACGGCGCGGCCATCCGAGAGGCAAAGGCATAGTTGAACGCTTTGACCACCTTCACGTTGGGATGCCGATTCTGGATCTCCTCGGCGTTGGAAATCCCTCCCAGCACCTCACCAGGGTTCTGCAGGTTGACGTGGTTGGTGGCGTCGATCACGATCTTGCCGTCGACCGCAGACCCTAGTCCTCGGAAAACGTCACCGAGCTTGTCGTATGGCACCGCGACGATGACCAGCTCCACATCCTTCACAGCCTCGATGTTCGAGACGGCAGCGTGAGCGCCTGTCTCTTTGGCCGCGGCTGCAGCGTGCTCCGGGCTCGAGGCGCTGAGCGTGACCTCGTGGCCCGCCTTCACGCCCGCCTTCGCGAGCGCTTTGCCGACATTGCCCGAACCGATGATTCCAATCTTCATTCAGTCATCCCCTTGCCGGCTACAACCTTACGCACCGGTGGCTTTATTCGAACCAGCACCGACGATGCCGCGATGCTGACCACCACGGCGCCGATCAGGCCGGCGCTGACCTGCTTTGAGATCAGGCCGGCGGAGAGGGCAAGAGCACCCAGGACATAGCTGAACTCCCCGACCTGGCCGAGGCCGACCGCCAGCTGCAGCGATCGCCCGGCCAGTCCGCCGATCCGAGCCAGCGCCCACACCACCATCACCTTGCCGGCGAGCACGAGGCCGAGGAACAGCAGCAGCCAGGGCAGCGCGCCCCCGATGGTCCGCGGATCGATGACGGTCCCGAGCGCGACGAAGAACATCACCGCGAAGAGATCGCGGAAGGGAAGGAGCCGTTGGCGCGCCTCCGCAGCGACGGGGCTTTCGGTGATCGCCAACCCCGCGATGAATGCGGCCAGGGCGAGTGGAACCCCGAAGAATCGCGAGCCCAGGCCGGCGAGGACCAGGCCGCTCGCCACTGAGACGAGGAGGAAGAGGTCGTGTTCCGCCTGCAGGCGCCTCAAGAGCCACGGAAGCAAGAAAGCGGCGGCCGCGGCGATCGCGACAAACGCAATGACACCCAGCGCAGACACTATGCCAGAGCGGCCGCCCAGGCCGATCACTGTGAACAGCACGAGGGCGGAGGTGACGCCGACCAGGTCCTGGATGAGGCTCCAACCGAGGAGCTCCTCGTCGGTCGCAGGGTCGGTCGTTCGCCTCTGGCTGCGGGTGATGTTGACGACGACGACGCTCGAGGACATGGCGATGGACAGTCCGACGATTGCGGCCCCAGCCGGGTTCATCCCCAGCGCGATGCATACCGCCCCGGAGACCACCCACGTGATCAACACCTGCAGCGGCGAGAGCAGCAGCAGCTTGCGGCGCTCGCGAGCGAGCCGGAGCGGGTTGATCTCGATGCCAACCTCAAACAAGAGGAGCACCACACCGATGTCCGCAAGGACCGCGAGCTGGTCTCGATTGGCGACATATCCGGGGGTGAACGGCGAGACCGCCACCCCGACGACGAGGTATCCGATTACGGCCGGGAGGCCCACGCGGCGGGCAAGCTTCCCGGCCAGCGCCGCCACCAGGAGGAGGAGACCCAGCTCCAGTATTGCGGGCGCCGTGTGCTCCACGGGCCGGAGAATACTTCACGACCGATGCCTGACCTTGACTGGAAAGCCGCGCGCCTTCCCAAACGGATTGCGATTGAAGGAACAACCGTCGTCCTGGAGCCGGTGGACCCGGCTCGACACGCGACGGCGCTGTTCGCGTCCTCGAAGGACGCGCCTGAGCTCTGGAAACACCTCGC